>NZ_CP089309.1:3300000-3405000 GCF_021228795.1 Thiocapsa bogorovii | reverse complement strand
CGTTCGAGCATCCGAGCCACGGTGTGCCGAGCTGCCAGCTGCACCAAGCCGGCCGCTCCGAGCTGTTCGAGCCATGACGAGTTGAAGACGACACGCGTTCGCTCCGGATCGAGGATCCGGAAAACCTGGTCCTGGTAGGTCCTGGCGTTGTCTTGGATCTGCTCGCGCGAAAGCGGCTTGCGTGTCGCGCTCTTTCCGGTGGGATCGCCGATCATCCCGGTGAAATCGCCGATGAGAAACAGGATCTCATGCCCGAGATCCTGGAACTGTCGCAGCTTGTTGAGCAGAACCGTGTGCCCGAGATGAAGGTCGGGGGCTGTCGGATCGAAGCCCGCCTTGACCCTTAGCGGGCGCCCGAGGGCCAGTTTCCGGCGAAGTGCGTCTTCGAGGAGGATTTCGTCGGTCCCGCGCTTGATGAGCGCGAGTGTACGTTCGAGTGTCTCCATGATGTTTCGGTCGTCCAACCCCTTGGGCTTCGGCTAAAAGCGGACGAGATTACGACGGAGACAAACCGCCCACAAGTCGATAGCCACCTGCGACTGAGCTGCCCCGGGGCGCGACTTGTCGCTCGGCCTCTTTTGGGTCTACACTAGCCACCACCTGGAAAACTTCGATTTTTCCGCGCCTTGTGATCGAGTGATGATGCGAGACTACAAATTTAGACAAACAGAGTGGCCGCGACGCAAGGCACGCAGCAAGACGCTCAAGGTGATCGCGGGCATGTTGGCCGCGCTTGCAATCGCGCTCTTGGGTTATGCCGGCTGGCAGTGGTTTTCCAACCGGCCTGCTGACGACGGTGTGGACGAGGCCCCAGATAGCCGCGTCATTCCCCTCACGATTCCGCCCAAGCAGTCGACGAGTGCGGACGGGGCGGACCAACCTGCGCCCCCGACGGAGCAGACGCTCCGCCCCGGACAGAACTAGGTCGAGAAGGACGAGCCGCAGCCGCAGGTCGTGGTCGCGTTGGGATTGCGGATGACGAACTGAGCACCCTGCAGTCCCTCGGTATAGTCGATCTCGGAACCCATCAAATACTGCAGACTCATCGGGTCGACCAACAGGGTCACGCCGTCGGTCACGACCTCCGTGTCGCCGTCCTGGACCTCCTCATCGAACGTAAACCCGTACTGAAAGCCTGAGCATCCACCACCCTGGATGTAGACGCGCAGCATCAAAGAAGGATTGCCCTCCTCGGAGATCAATTGTGCAACCTTGGACGCGGCAGAATTGGTGAAAACCAGCGGGTGATCAGCGGCAGCTTCGGTCGTCATATCGTATCGGCTCTCGGGTTGAGGATTTCAATGTCTTTATCCTATGCTCTTCGTTGGTTTTTTCAAGCGCCTAGACCCCTCGGCGAAGGATGTCGATCGATTCCGCGGCTTAAAATGACGTCGCATCAAGCACCTCGAGACAACGCCTCCAGGAGCGACCCGAGCGGCGCCTCCGCCGTCGGGGCCCAAGGAAAGGATTCCGAGGTGGGTATCAAGCGGTCGTCGGACGGCTCGATCCCGATCAGAACAGCGGAGGGCTCGAAATCGTCGGGTAGCGCGAAGGATCCAGACAGACTTTGGAGATATTCCAGTGCGATCGGCAGGGTTCGCGGCTCTGCGCTCGGGAGGTCCTCGAGCGACAGCGTCACGACACCGCTTGCGTTCCGCCCTTCGATCTCGAATCGAATGTGGCCGGTGGACTCCGCGAATCCCGGCACCACTTGAGTCAGCGTGAAGGCATAGCGGAAGGCCTTGGGAGTCCCGTCGGAGACGATTCGCAGGTCTTGAACCCGGATTGCACCGCGGCCGCCCTCTTGGACCAGTCGCTTCAGATACGAAATCTCCCGACTTAATTCCAAGCGGGCGTCTTGCGCTTCTTTGAGCTGGTCGGTAAGCGCACGCGCCGTCTCCCGGTCAATCTGATGACTACGCTCGGAAATCACCCGTTCGCGCAACGCCGCCGCGATCTCGTCTCGCAGAGCATCTCGTTGCGCAACCAAGTCAAGGCGCTGCGCGTCCAGTGCCGACAACTCCGGCTGCATGAGCGTCGTGACGCGCGCCTGGCCGAGATCGAATCCCGCCCAGAGCGCCGCGGCCAAAAGAACAGCATAGACGCCGCCCGCCAGCAGGCGGTAGGAGAGGCGTTTCAATGGCTCAGCCACGGGGTCGGTAAGATCCCGAACCGGCGCTCCCGGATATGGACCGCTCGCACATCGGCTACCCCGAGTCCATCGATCTCAACGGGCCCGGATCCTCTATGGAAGGAGAGCCAATGCGTCCAGCCCGGCGGATTCTTCAATGCCGAACATCAGATTCATATTCTGAACCGCCTGCCCCGCGGCGCCCTTCACGAGGTTGTCGATGACGGACTGGACAACGACGACACCGGAATCGCCTTGACGCGTCGCCGACATCCGGCAGAGGTTTGCGCCACGCACCGAGCGGGTATCCGGATGCGCCCCGCCGGGCATCGGATCGACAAAGGGCTCGTCTGCGTAATAGGTCGAGAACAAATCGTCGAGATCAACGTCGGATCGGATCAAGCGCGCGTAAAGCGTGGCCTCGATCCCGCGGATCATCGGGATGAGATGGGGCACGAAGGTCAGATGCAGGCCAGCACCGGAAAAGCGCTCGAGATTCTGGACGATCTCGGGCGCATGCCGGTGCCCGGTGACGGAATACGCCTTGAAGCTTTCGCCGACCTCGGCCATCAACAGACCGGTCGATGCCTTGCGTCCGCCACCGCTGACGCCGGACTTCGCATCCGCAATCAACCAGCTCGGATCGACCGCCTCGGCGGCCAACAGGGGCATGAATCCGAGTGTCACGGCCGTCGGATAGCAACCCGGATTCGCCACCAGTCGCGCATCGCGCACGGCATCCCGATTCAGTTCGGGCAACCCGTAGACCGCCTCCGACAACAGCTCCGGACAGGCATGAGGCATCCCGTACCACGTCTCCCAGAGCGTCGGATCCTTCAGACGAAAGTCGGCGGCCAGATCGACCACACGCACGCCGCGTTCAAGTAGATCCGGCACCGCCTGCATGGCCGTTCCGTTGGGCGTGGCGAAAAAAACGAGGTCACATTCAGCCAGTGCGCCCTCGTCCGGAGCACTGAACTCGAGATCCATCCGTCCCCGCAGATGGGGAAACATCTCTGCAACGGGGATACCTGCCTCGCTACGCGAGGTGATCACCGCCAGCTCGGCGACGGGATGTCTCGCCAGGATCCGCAAGAGCTCAGCGCCCGTATAACCCGTACCGCCGACGATTCCGACCCTCACCATACCGACTCGACTCCAAGCGTGCGCAAAGCAGAACGCGGCCGTTTATCGCCCCCCATCAAAAAAGCGGCATCAGCCGCTTCTCGTGTCGAGGCCACGCAGGACGCCTTCGGGATCAGGAGCAGCCGCCGCCTGAGGCCGACGAGGACCCGCAGGAACCACAGCCTCCGCCACCGACCTGAGGAAGATTATTGAAGACGAAGGTCGCGTTGCCGTCGCCTTGATCGACGAAATCGATCTCGACGCCACGCAGATAGGGCAACGTACCGTCGTCGACCACGACCTTGAATCCGGCGAAGGCCAAGACACCGTCGTCGTCGTTGATGGCATCGGTGAAAGTCATGCCGAAGCTGATACCGCTGCAGCCACCGGGGGTCGCGAACACTCGCACGCCTTGCACGTTATCGTCGACTTGCTCGAACAGATCGGCCATCTTCGCTTGGGCCGGCGCGGTCAGCGTCAGCTCCATTTCATTCAACACCGCGGACATAGGACTCGGCCTCTTGACAAATCGAATCAGCGGGAAAGGTTAGCAGACAACCCGACAATTATGCTACCGCAAATGCGAGGGTTTAAAGCTCAAGGCGCCCTTGGGCGGCGAGCAAGGCGAGATGGCGCTCGGCATCGACGAGATGCCGGCCCCAGTGCCGATCGAATCCGTAGGCCCAGCCCCTCAAGGCGCGCTCGGGATGACGAGCATAGAGTCCGAGTCCGGATTTCAGCTCGCAATAGATGTCGGTGAGATCGTCCGCCAAGCTCCCGGTCATCCCGTCGACGCCCTCGCTGGCACGATCGAACTCCAACCAATAGCCGTCGCGATCGGCGAGCAACCGCCGCAACTGCCAGAACAGCTCGAAACGCGCATCGAGATCCAGAACGGTGGTGGGGACGACCCCCGGGACCGGAGTCGACACGGACGAGATCGCCGCTTGGAGACGCGGCAGGAGACGCGCCACGTCGCCCAGCCAGCGCCGCCGACGGCTGTCTGCCGAGGCCTCGATGAGGTCGCAATACCGCCTAGCCAGCCCGGCAACCTCCAGGCCTTCGAGTCCGCTCAGCTGTCGTTCGGCGATTGCGTCCATGCCAAGGAGTGTAGACGAGAAAATCGTCAATGCGCGGGGACTACCGAGTGGTATCAGCCGTTCGGTTACGGCTGCCGTTCGGCTGCTCGGCGTCGCAGCGCCGTCAAGCTCGCGGGACATCAGACCTCGACCATCTCGAAGTCGTCCTTCCCGGCGCCGCACTCGGGACACTTCCAGTTGAGCGGTACGTCCTCCCAGCGTGTCCCTGGCGGGATATCGTCGTCCGGCCAGCCCTCGGCCTCGTCGTAGATCAAGCCGCAAATCACACACATATAGGTCTTCATCGAGTCGCTCCGGCGCGGTTCTACCCCCGGCGAAACGGTTTGCCGGGATCGACATCCTTGATCCCACCGGGGTTTAATTCGGTCAGATGGTCGGGCGGGTCTACGCCGATTTCAACGAAGCGCGGGTGAATCATGTCCGATCGCCTGCCGAGCGGACGCCGCGGCGGCAACGCCGACTGACGTCGACCCGGCTGCACACGCACGCCGCCCACAAGAGACTTGCCCCATGAGCACGATCAAAGATCGACCGGTTGTCCTCTGCGTGGGCGGCCACGACCCGAGCGGCGGGGCCGGTATCCTTGCCGACGCAGAGGCCGTTCGGGCAGCAGGCGCCTTCCCGGTTACCGTCATCAGCGCGCTGACCGAGCAAAACACCTGCGGGCTTTCGCGAATCTACCCGCAAGCCCCGGAGCACGTCGAAGGGCAGTGTCGTGCCCTGTTGCGCGACTGCATCCCCGGCGCACTCAAGATCGGGATGATCGGAAGCGCCCCGCTGATCGATATGCTCGGAATGCTGATCGACGAGAACCCCGATCGTCCGGTCGTCCTCGACCCCGTCCTGGGCAGCGGGGCCGGACAGCGCGTCGCGAACGCCGCCATGCTGGATCGATTGCGAGTGAGCCTGGTGCGTCGCAGCACGCTCGTCACTCCGAATCTGCCGGAGGCGCAAACCTTGACCGGCGCACTCGATCCGGCCGCGTGCGCGACGCGCCTGCTCTCGCTCGGAGCGCGGTGGGTCCTGATCACGGGTACACACGACGACACGGCCGATGTCGCCAACTGGCTGTTCAACGCCGAGGGGCTTCAACAGCGCCTGGCCTGGCCGCGCTTGGCCGGCGAGTATCACGGTTCAGGTTGCACGCTGGCGAGCGCAATCGCCGCCCGCCTCGCGCTCGGCGCGATGATGCCGGAGGCCGTCGCCGAAGCCCAAGCCTATACCTGGGAAAGCCTCGATCGAGCATTCCGGACCGGCCGCTGCCAATTGACACCCAATCGCCTTTACGGGCTCGACCGATGACACACCTCGACGGACTCTATCTGGTCACCCCGGATACCGCAGACACCCCCCGCGCCCTCGCCGAGCAGGTCGCTCAGGCCCTCTCCGGCGGCGCGAGACTCGTCCAGTATCGCCACAAGGGCTCCAATCGGCAGCTGCAGCGCGACCAGGCCACCGCCGTACTCGGCATCTGCCGTGCCGCGGGCGTTCCGCTTGTCATCAACGACGATGTGACACTCGCCGCGGAGATCGGCGCCGACGGGGTGCATCTCGGCCGTGACGACGGCGACCCGATCGCGGCACGCCGGCGCCTCGGAGCAGACGCCATCATCGGCGTCTCCTGCTACGACGACCTGGCCCTCGCCCGGGCCGCCGCGCAGGCAGGGGCAAGCTATATCGCCTTCGGGAGCTTTTTCCCCTCGGCCACCAAACCGAATGCGGTACGCGCCTCCCCGGCGCTTCTGTCCGCCGCTCGCGACAGCCTCCGAATTCCCGCGGTTGCGATCGGCGGGATCACGCCACAAAATGGCGGGCTATTGATCACGGCGGGCGCCCGGATGCTGGCGGTCGTGACCGGTGTCTTTGCGCAGCCGGACCTCGCCGCCGCGGCGCGCGCCTATGCCTCACTTTTTGTCGACGGAGACCCCCGATGAGCCGATCCCATGATCTCTTCCAAGCCGCGCAGCGCCATATCCCCGGCGGCGTAAACTCGCCGGTGCGCGCGTTTCGCGGAGTCGGCGGCGATCCGGTCTTCTTCGACAGCGCCTCCGGGGCCTACGCGATCGACGCGGACGGCAAGCGCTATGTCGACTATGTCGGCTCCTGGGGCCCCATGATCCTCGGGCACGCCCATCCTCAGGTCATCGCCGCCGTGCAGGAGCGCATCCAGAAGGGCCTCTCCTTCGGCGCCCCGACCGAGCTGGAAACCACCATGGCCGACCGCGTTTGCGAGCTGGTTCCGAGCATGGACATGGTCCGCATGGTCAGCTCCGGCACCGAGGCGACCATGAGCGCCCTGCGTCTGGCCCGCGGCTACACGGGTCGCGACAAGGTCGTCAAGTTCGAAGGCTGCTACCACGGCCACGTCGACTCGCTCCTGGTTAAGGCCGGCTCTGGCGCACTGACACTCGGCGAGCCGAGCTCCCCCGGCGTGCCCGCGGCCCTGGCCGAGCTGACCATCACCCTGGCCTACAACGACCTGGAGCAGGTGCGCGAGACCTTCGCCGAGATCGGCAGCGAGATCGCCTGCATCATCGTCGAGCCGGTCGCCGGCAACATGAACTGCATCCCGCCCGTGCCGGGATTCCTCGAAGGGCTGCGTGAGATCTGCGACCAATACGGCGCCGTGCTCATCTTCGACGAGGTCATGACGGGCTTTCGCGTCTCGCGCGGCGGCGCCCAGGAGCTGTTCGGAGTCACGCCGGATCTCACTGCGCTCGGCAAGGTCATCGGCGGCGGGATGCCGGTCGGCGCCTTCGGCGGCAAGCGCGAAATCATGTCCCGCATCTCCCCGCTCGGGCCCGTCTATCAAGCCGGCACCCTCTCGGGTAACCCGATTGCGATGGCGGCCGGCCTGAAGACCCTGGAGCTGCTCAGCGAACCCGGCTTCTACGACCGCCTGAGCGCGACGACGGCAACGCTTCTCGCCGGTCTGCAGGCACGCGCCGATGCCGCGGGAATCCCCTTCAGCACCAACCAAGCCGGCGGGATGTTCGGGCTCTTCTTCACCGGCGAGAAGGTCACGAATTACGCGCAGGCGACGACCTGCAATCAGGAACAATTCAAGACATTCTTCCATGCCATGCTGGAGCGTGGAGTCTACTTGGCGCCTTCGGCCTTCGAGGCCGGTTTCGTCTCGATGGCGCATGGCGAGGCCGAGATCCAGGCGACGCTGGATGCGGCCGAGCAGAGCTTTGCCCTCGTCTCCCGCTAAACCGCGCCCGGCGGGACATGCGCCGTCGGTGCGTCGGCTCGGCCTCGTGCGACCCACGAGCGCCGGAGTCGGCGCGGTTTAGAGTTCAAAAAACGGCTTTTGAACCATGCTCGGAATGTCGTGCTCGGTGATTGATCGAAGCATCCCGACGTATCCTCCTCGCCCCGACGCCTCGTTGTCCTGGTTCATCGGGGGATCCACAGGACCGCTCGCTCATCCCTTCACATCCGCCACCCGCGACTCGACAGCCTGGCTCGCAGCCGATTCATCGACGTCCCCAAGCCACATGAGATAAGGCATCCTTCGTCGCTGCGCCAATAACGACACCGGGCGCAGCGATGTAGGGTGCGGTGAGGGACGAACCGCACCGTGCGACGACCGGTCCGGACATTGGTGCGGTTCGCTGCGCTCACCGCACCCTACGGGCTACGCACTCCACCCCAAACGACCACATGGCGCATGACGCCGTGACGGCTTGTAGAACCGGGCGAATAAACGAGGCCCGACATCAATATGCTCTGGCTTTGTCCGGGCCGCGCGCCCAATGCGCGCGGCCCGGACAAAGCCAGAGTGCGGATTGCAAATTGATGTCGACCGCACTAATGTTGCGTCGCAGCAAATACGCAGAAGCCTTCGAGTCTTACGCGGGCCGTCCACTCACCAGCCGAGGAAATCACCATGGGTTACCAAGCCGTCTACGAGCGCTCGATGAAGGATCCGGAGTCGTTCTGGGCCGAGGCCGCCGAGCTCATCGACTGGGATCGGCCGTGGGACAAGGTCCTGGACAGTTCCAATGCACCCTTCCATCGCTGGTTCGCGGGCGGAATGCTGAACACCTGCTATAACGCCGTGGATCGGCATGTGACCGCGGGGCGAGGCGATCAACCCGCCATCATCCACGACAGCCCGGTCACCGGCTCCAAGACGGTGATCACCTATGCGGAGCTTCAGGATCAGGTCGCGCGCTTCGCCGGTGCCTTGCTGGCGCTCGGCGTCACCAAAGGCGATCGGGTCATCGTGTATATGCCGATGGTGCCGGAAGCCGCCGTTGCCATGCTCGGCTGCGCCCGGATCGGCGCCATCCATTCGGTCGTCTTCGGCGGTTTCTCCGCGCGCGAGCTGGCCACCCGTATCGATGACGCCAAGCCCAAGGTGATGGTCGCCGGATCCTGCGGCATCGAGCCGAACCGGGTCGTCCATTACAAACCGCTGCTCGATTCGGCCATCAATCTGGCCGAGCACAAGCCGGAGCACTGCATCATCCTGCAACGCGAACAGGAGCCCGGCACCCTGATCGCCGGACGCGACCTCGGCTGGGCCGAGGCGCTCGCCGCCGCCGAGCCGGCCGCTTGTGTCTCGGTCGCCGCGACCGACCCGCTCTATATCCTCTACACCTCCGGTACCACCGGCCAACCCAAGGGCGTGGTGCGCGACAACGGCGGGCACGCGGTCGCCATGGCCTGGAGCATGGAAAACGTCTACAACGTCAGGCCCGGCGAGGTCTTCTGGGCGGCCTCGGATGTCGGCTGGGTGGTAGGCCATTCCTACATCGTCTATGCGCCTTTGTTGGCCGGCTGCACCACGATCGTCTACGAGGGCAAGCCGGTCGGCACGCCCGACGCCGAGCATCTCGGGCGTTACGATCTCGGCAGCCTGCGTGCGCTCTTCCTCGCGGGCGAGCGGTGCGACCCGGATACGCTCGGCTGGGCGCAGAAGATCCTGGGCATCCCGGTCATCGACCATTGGTGGCAGACCGAAACCGGCTGGGCGATCGCCGCGAATTGTCTCGGCATCGAGCAGCTCCCGGTCAAACCCGGCTCGCCGACCCGCGCCGTACCCGGTTACGACATTCAAGTCCTCGACGACGAAGGCGTCCCGGTCGCACCGGGCGACATCGGGCGCATCATGATCAAGTTACCGCTGCCGCCCGGCTGCCTGCCGACCCTCTGGGGCAACGACGCGCGCTTCATCCAGTCCTATCTCTCGGCACAACCCGGCTACTACCTGACGGGCGATGCGGGCTACTTGGACGAGGACGGCTACCTGTTCGTCATGAGCCGTATCGACGACATCATCAATGTCGCCGGTCACCGACTCTCCACGGGCGCAATGGAAGGGGTACTGGCCTCCCATCCGGACGTGGCCGAGTGTGCCGTGATCGGGGCGCACGATCAGCTCAAAGGCGAGCTGCCTGTGGGACTGGTGGTGCTCAAGTCGGGCGTCTCGCGCGACGACGCCACGATCATCAAAGAATTGGTGAACCTGGTTCGCGATCAAATCGGCCCCGTCGCCGCCTTCAAGACCGTGGTCGTCGTACAGCGTCTACCCAAGACCCGCTCGGGGAAGATCCTGCGCGGCACCATGAAATCCATCGCCGACGGCAAGGACTACCGCATGCCCGCCACCATCGACGACCCCACCATCCTGGAAGAGATCGAGACCGCCTTGGGCGAGATCGGCTACGCGCAGCACAGCTGATTCAACCGCTCGCCAAATCGCTCGGGTCGGGTTTCCCAGCTCGACCCAGAGCGACACTCTGTCGACATTTGAACTTGACATTCGCGGAAATATGGCTAGATTAAGGCTATCACCGGATTAAGTGTCGACAATCATGACATCCGCCGCAGCCGAATCCCTGGACGAGGAAACCTCGACCATCGCCGATCGCGTCTTCGATCAGGTGCGACAGGCGATTGTCGAGGGCCAGATCCCCGCCGGCAGCAAGATCAGCGAGCCCGCACTCGCGGCCCGCTACGGCATCAGCCGTGCCCCGTTGCGCGAGGCCATGCGCCGGCTCGAATCCACCAATCTCGTCGAACGCCGCCCGAACCTTGGCGCGCGGGTCATCACCCTCTCGAACGATGAGCTGCTCGAGATTTATGTGATCCGAGAAGCGCTCGAGGGCATGGCCGCGCGGGTCGCCGCGGAGCGCATGTCCGATGCGGCCATCGCAGACTTAAAGGGCCTCTTGGAGCAACACCGGCGCGAGATCGCTCGCGCGGACTGGCAGACCTATTTCCAAGAGGAAGGCGATCTCGACTTCCACTTTCGTATCGTCCAAGGCAGCGGAAACCGGCGCCTCATCGACATCCTCTGCAACGACCTTTACCACTTGGCACGCATGTATCGCTGCCAGTTCGGGATGAAGAGCGACCGGGCCGCGGATGCGCTCAAAGAGCACGAACTGGTAGCAGAGGCCATCGCCGCGCGCGACGGCGAGCTGGCCGAATGGCTGATGCGGCGGCACATCCGCGCCTCCAGAGGGGCGATCGAGCGCCGATTGGCGGTCGAGGGTTGATCTGTGGGAAGCCACGAGCCGCCAGCTCTTGGAGCGTAGAAGACGATCGGGGTGGCCGAGCTAGCCGGGTAGGGTGGACGAGCGAGAGCGAAGTCCACCACACCCTGCGCCGGCGATGGTGGACTGCGCTACGTTTGTCCACCCTACCGATACGGATCAAAACGATTGAACGCTGACAGCTGAACACTTACAGCTCCCGACCCGATTCCACTTCCAAGGAGATGACCCGCATGACCGAAACACGCACACCGGGCGCCAAACTTCGGCTCGCCGTTCAAGAGGAACATCCTCTGCAAGTGGTCGGCGCCGTCAACGCCTATCACGCCATGATGGCCGAGCGCACGGGCTACAAGGCGCTCTATCTTTCGGGCGGCGGCGTGGCAGCCTGCTCCTTCGGGATCCCGGATCTCGGGATGACCAGCCTGGACAACGTGCTGGAGGACGTGCGCCGGATTACCGACGCGACCGCACTGCCTCTCCTGGTCGACGCCGACACCGGCTGGGGCGGCGCCTTCAACATCGCCCGCACGGTTCGGCTGATGAATCGGGCCGGCGCGGCCGGCTGCCATATCGAGGATCAGGTCGCGGCCAAACGTTGCGGTCATCGGCCCGGCAAGGCGGTTGTCTCTAAGGAGGAGATGGTCGACCGGATCAAGGCGGCCGTCGATGCGCGCACCGACGACTTCGTCATTATGGCCCGCACCGATGCCCTGGCCGTCGAGGGGATCGGGTCGGCCATCGAGCGCGCCGTCGCCTGTGTGGAGGCCGGCGCGGACATGATCTTTCCCGAGGCCATGACCGAGTTGGCTCAGTACGAGCAGTTCATCGCCGCGGTAAAGGTCCCGGTTCTGGCGAACATCACCGAGTTCGGCTCCACCCCGTTCTTTACGACGACCGAGTTGGGCGAAGTCGGGGTGTCGCTCGTGCTCTACCCGCTGTCCGCCTTCCGTGCCATGAACCTCGCCGCGCTCAAGGTCTACGAGGCGATTCGCCGCGACGGCACTCAGGCCGCCGTCGTCGACACCATGCAGACCCGCATGGATCTCTACGACTTCCTCAATTACCACGGCTTCGAGCAAAAGCTTGACGAGCTGTTCGCGCACGGCAAAGGCGATTGAGGAAACCACCAGCCTGAACGCCGCTGCCCGAGAGCTGATAGCTGATAGCTGATAGCTGATTGCTGGCGGCTGGAAGCTCCCCAACATCACACCGATCGAGGAGAACACGATGGCCGAGAACCAAGAGAGCCAACTTCCGAAACCCAAAAAATCGGTTGCCTTGTCCGGCACCGCGGCGGGCAACACCGCCGTCTGCACCGTCGGGCGCACCGGCAACGATCTGCACTATCGCGGCTACGACATCCTGGACTTCGCCGATCAGGCCGAGTTCGAAGAGATCGCCTACCTGCTGATCCACGGACACCTGCCGACGTCCGCCGAGCTCGCGGCCTACAAGCGCAAGCTCCAGTCGCTGCGCGGTCTACCCGCCGCGCTGAAGACCGCTCTGGAGCAGATCCCGCCTTCGGCGCATCCGATGGACGTGATGCGCACCGGCGCCTCGCTCCTCGGCACGCTGGAGCCGGAAAAGGACAGCATGCCGGTCGCCGCCGCGCGCGACATCGGCGATCGCCTAGTCGCCAGCTTCGGCTCCATGCTGCTGTATTGGTATCACTTCGCCCACAACGGCCGGCGCATCGAGGTCGAGACCGACGACGAATCGGTCGGCGGACATTTCCTGCACCTGCTGCACGGCAAGACGCCTTCGGCCGAATGGGTGCGCGCCATGCACACCTCACTCATCCTCTACGCCGAGCACGAGTTCAATGCCTCGACCTTCGCCGCCCGCGTGGTCGCCGGCACCAATTCAGACCTCTATTCGGCCATCACCGGCGCGATCGGCGCGTTGCGCGGACCCAAGCACGGCGGCGCGAACGAGGCCGCCTGCGAGATCCAGAGCCGCTATTTCAGCGCCGATGAGGCCGAGGCGGACATCCGCGAGCGGGTCGGGCGCAAGGAGATCATCATCGGCTTCGGTCATCCGGTCTACACCACCGGCGACCCGCGCAACGAGGTGATCAAGAGGGTCGCACGTCGCTTGTCCGAATCCAACGAGGACATGCGCATGTACGAGGTCGCCGACCGCCTCGAAAGCGTCATGTGGGACATCAAGCACATGTTCCCGAACCTCGACTGGTTCTCGGCGGTGTCCTACGCACAGATGGGCGTTCCAACCCCCTTGTTCACGCCCATCTTCGTGATCTCGCGCACGACCGGCTGGGTCGCCCACGTCACCGAGCAGCGCATCGACGGCAAGATCATCCGTCCGAGCGCCAACTATGTCGGGCCGGAAAACCTGAGCTGGGTGCCGATCGAGAAGCGCTGAGCGCTGAAGTCCGACGCCCGGGACCCGGACCCGAACGCCGAGGTTCACGGGTGTTCGGGTCCAGCGCGTCCCGGATCACACCCCGACACGACCACACACGCGTCACGGCGCCTCAGGCGACGTCTCCCATTTCGGAACAGTGCACACCTCATGAATACCGCCCACCGCAAACCCCTGCCCGGCACCGCTCTGGACTACTTCGACGCGCGTGCCGCGATCGATGCGATCACGCCCGGCGCCTATGCCAAGCTGCCATATACCTCGCGCGTGCTGGCTGAAAATCTGGTGCGACGTTGTGACCCGGCCACCCTGACCGATTCACTGAAGCAACTCATCGAACGTAAGCGTGACCTGGACTTCCCCTGGTACCCGGCGCGTGTGGTCTGTCACGACATCCTCGGCCAGACCGCTCTGGTCGATCTGGCTGGGCTGCGCGACGCCATCGCCGAGAAGGGCGGCGACCCGGCACAGGTGAACCCGGTGGTGCCGACCCAGTTGATCGTCGACCACTCGCTGGCCGTCGAATTCGGCGGATTCGACTCGGATGCCTTCGCCAAAAACCGCGCCATCGAGGACCGACGCAACGAAGACCGTTTCCACTTCATCGAGTGGACCAAGACCGCCTTCAAAAACGTCGACGTGATCCCGGCCGGCAACGGCATCATGCACCAGATCAATTTGGAGAAGATGTCTCCGGTGATCCAGGCCCGTGACGGTGTCGCCTTCCCGGACACCTGTGTCGGCACCGACAGCCACACCCCGCACGTCGACGCGCTCGGCGTGATCGCCATCGGCGTGGGCGGCCTGGAGGCCGAGACCGTGATGCTGGGTCGCGCCTCGATGATGCGCCTGCCCGATATCGTCGGCGTGCGTCTGACCGGCAAGCGTCGGCCGGGCATCACCGCCACCGACATCGTGCTGGCCCTGACCGAGTTCCTGCGCAAGGAGCGCGTGGTGGGTGCGTATGTCGAGTTCTTCGGCGAGGGCGCCGCCAGCCTGACGGTCGGCGACCGCGCCACCATCTCCAACATGTGTCCCGAGTACGGCGCGACCGCGTCGATGTTCTACATCGACCGGCAGACCATCGACTACCTGACGCTGACCGGTCGCGAGCCCGAGCAGGTCGCCCTGGTCGAGCAGTATGCCAAGACCGCCGGCCTCTGGGCCGATGCGCTGGAGAGCGCCGAGTACGAGCGCGTGCTGGAGTTCGATCTGTCGAGCGTCGTGCGCAACATGGCCGGCCCGTCCAATCCGCACCGTCGCCTGCCCACCAGCGCACTGCACGAGCGCGGCATCGCCGTTGATCTGGACAAGGCGCTGGCCGAGGAGCAGGAGGGCTTGATGCCGGACGGCGCGGTGATCATCGCCGCCATCACCAGCTGCACCAATACCAGCAACCCGCGCAACATGGTGGCCGCCGGTCTGATCGCCAAAAAGGCCAACGCATTGGGCCTGACGCGCAAGCCCTGGGTGAAAACCTCCTTCGCCCCGGGCTCCAAGGTCGTCAGGCTGTATCTGGAAGAGGCCGGCCTGCTGGCCGAGATGGAACAGCTCGGCTTCGGCATCGTCGGCTATGCCTGCACCACCTGCAACGGGATGTCCGGCGCCCTGGACCCGAAGATCCAGCAGGAGATCATCGAGCGCGACCTCTTCGCCACCGCCGTACTGTCGGGCAACCGCAACTTCGACGGCCGCATCCACCCCTATGCCAAGCAGGCCTTCCTGGCCTCGCCGCCGCTGGTGGTGGCCTACGCCATCGCCGGTACCGTGCGCTTCGACATCGAGCAGGATGTGCTGGGCCACGACCGGGACGGCAACCCCGTCACGCTGAAGGACCTGTGGCCGAGCGACGAGGAAATCGACGCCATCGTCTCGACCTGCGTGAAGCCGGAGCAGTTCAAACAGGTCTACCTGCCGATGTTCGATCTGGGCATCGTGGAAGAGGCCAAGAGCCCGCTCTACGACTGGCGCCCGCAGTCCACCTACATCCGTCGCCCGCCGTACTGGGAAGGCGCGCTGGCCGGGGAGCGGACGTTGACGGGCATGCGTCCGCTGGCGGTCTTGCCGGACAACATCACCACGGACCATCTGTCCCCGTCGAACGCGATCCTGGCCGACAGCGCCGCCGGCGAGTATCTGGCCAAGATGGGCCTGCCGGAAGAGGACTTTAACTCCTACGCCACCCACCGCGGCGATCACCTGACCGCCCAGCGCGCCACCTTCGCCAACCCGCAACTGGTCAACGAAATGGCCGTGGTCGATGGCCAGGTCAAGAAGGGCTCGCTGACCCGGGTCGAGCCCGACGGCACGGTCGTGCGCATGTGGGAGGCGATCGAGACCTACATGGGACGAAAGCAGCCGCTGATCATCGTCGCCGGTGCCGACTACGGCCAGGGCTCGTCGCGCGACTGGGCCGCCAAGGGCGTGCGTCTGGCCGGGGTCGAGGCCATCGTCGCCGAGGGCTTCGAGCGCATCCACCGTACCAACCTGGTCGGCATGGGCGTGCTGCCGCTCGAGTTCAAGCCGGGGGTCGACCGCAAGACACTCGGCATCGACGGCAGCGAGACCTACGACGTGGTCGGCGAACGCACCCCGCGTACCGACCTGACCCTGGTGATCACGCGCAAGAACGGCGAGCGCGTGGAGGTACCGGTGACCTGCCGGCTCGATACCGCGGAAGAGCTGGCGATCTACGAGGCCGGCGGCGTCCTGCAGCGCTTTGCCCAAGACTTCCTGGAATCTTCGCTGGCGGCCTAAAAAAAGCCCCTCTCCCCCCGCGGGAGAGGGGTTGGGGAGAGGGGGGGCGAGAGTGGACCAACGCCAATTCGCCAAGACCCTGCGCCAAACCATGACGGACGCCGAGCAACTGCTCTGGCGTCATCTGCGCGCCCATCGCCTGAATGGACAGAAGTTCCGCCGCCAGCAACCGCTCGGCCCCTATATCGTCGATTTCGTGCACTTCGGTGCCCGGCTGATCGTCGAGGCCGACGGCGGTCAGCATAACGGCAGCGACAGGGATGCAGCGCGCGATGCCTGGCTCAGAGAACGAGGGTTCCGGATCATGCGCTTTTGGAACAACGACATCTTGCAGAATCCCGAGGCGGTGTTGTCGAGCATCCTTGAGGCGCTGGAGCAGCCTGCGCCCCCTCTCCCCCGGCCCCTCTCCCGCGAGGGGAGAGGGGAGTGAATAGAGCAATCTCAGAGATCAATCGAATGCCCCACCTACCCCAAATCCGCATCCCCGCCACCTACATGCGTGGCGGCACCAGCAAGGGCGTCTTCTTCCGCTTACAGGATCTGCCCGAGGCCGCCCAAGTGCCGGGGGCGGCGCGCGATGCCCTCTTGCTGCGGGTCATCGGCAGCCCGGATCCCTACGGCAAACAGATCGACGGCATGGGCGGGGCGACCTCGAGCACCAGTAAGACGGTCATCCTGTCCAAGAGCAGCAGACCCGATCACGACGTCGATTATCTGTTCGGCCAGGTGTCCATCGACACTGCCTTCGTCGACTGGAGCGGCAACTGCGGCAATCTCTCCGCCGCGGTCGGCTCCTTTGCGATCAGCAGCGGCTTGGTCGACGCCGACCGGCTGCCGAAGGACGGCGTGGCGAGGGTGCGCATCTGGCAGGCCAACATCGGCAAGACCATCATCGCGCACGTGCCCATGACCGACGGCGCGGTGCAGGAGACGGGCGACTTCGAGCTCGACGGGGTGACCTTCCCGGCCGCCGAGGTCCAGCTCGAATTCCTCGACCCGGCCGACGAGGGCGACGGTGAGGGCAGCGGCTCCATGTTCCCCACCGGCAACCTGGTCGACGACCTTAAGGTCCCCGGTGTAGGCACGCTGAAGGCCACCATGATCAATGCCGGCATCCCGACCGTCTTCGTGAACGCAGCGGCCATCGGCTACACCGGCACCGAATTGCAGGACCCCATCAACAGCGATGCCGATGCGTTGAAGATGTTTGAGACCATCCGCGCCCACGGCGCGCTGCGGATGGGCCTCATCAAGGATATCGCCGAGGCGGCGACCCGCCAGCACACGCCCAAGGTCGCCTTCGTCGCCCCGCCCGCCGACTACGTCGCCTCCAGCGGCAAGCCGGTCGCGGCCGGCGACATCGATCTGTGCGTGCGGGCCCTCTCCATGGGCAAGCTGCACCACGCCATGATGGGCACCGCAGCCGTCGCCATCGGCACCGCAGCGGCTATTCCCGGCACCCTGGTCAATCTGGCCGCCGGCGGCGGGGAACGCACCGCGGTGCGTTTCGGTCATCCCTCGGGCACCCTGCGCGTCGGCGCCGAAGCGACCCAGGTCAAGGGTGACTGGACCGTGACCAAGGCCATCATGAGCCGCAGCGCCAGGGTGCTGATGGAAGGCTGGGTACGGGTGCCCGGAGACGCTTTCTTGGAGTAGTGAGTGGAGAGTGATCGAAAGACCCAAAAAAGCAGGCACGCATCGGGGCTATCTCTGAAAACGATCGATTCACTCCCCTTTCCCCTCGCGGGAGAGGGGCCGGGGGAGAGGGGGCGCAGGCTGCTCCATCGCCTCAAGGATGCTCGACACCGATGTCCTCCTCGTCTCTCATGAGACGATTCGCCCGGCACCCGCCGGGCTTTTTTTGCCCGGGAAACCGGCTCACCGAATTGAAGCCACACGCCAGGCGGGAACTGCGCAGGAGACGATCGGAATCTTGGATACATTCGCCTTAATCGATCTGGTCGCGATTGGGATCCTCCTGATCGCAGCCTTCGTGCACGGCGCCTTCGGGTTCGGGTTCCCGCTGGTCGCCACGCCGCTGCTCGTGCTCGTCATGGACATGCGCGCGGCCGTGCTTCTAACGCTCATCCCGACCATCGCCATCAACCTGGTCAGCATCGTCGCCGAGAGACGCTGGCTCGAAGCACTGCGACGCTTCTGGCCCATTCCGGTCTTCACGATGGTGGGCAGCCTGATCGGCACGCAGGTCCTGCTCAGTGTCGACCCGGAACCCTTCAGGCTCCTATTGGCCCTCGTGTTGATCGTCTTTCTGATCCTGCAGCGCAAGCGCGGCGATGGACCCGAGCATCGGATCCCGCATTGGGGGCTTGCGTTGCTGGGATTGGGGATGGGCCTCTTGGCCGGCCTGGTGAACGTCTTCTCGCCCATCGTCGTCGCCTTCGCGCTCTACACCCGAATGCATCCGGGCCTGATGGTCGCAACCTTTAACCTGAGCTTCATCACCAGCAAGAGCGGTCAACTGACCGGATTCGCACTCCAGGACGCTCTGGATCCGACCATCATCGGGCTCGCACTGCTGGCACTGCCTGCCGTACTGGCCGTGTTGTGGATCGGCATTCGCGTGCGCCGCCGGCTCGATCAAGGGACCTACCGGCGCTGGCTGAACCGGGCCCTTTGGGTGATCGCCGTGTTGTTGATTCTGGATTCGTTGTGAGGCCGATTCCCTCGGCAAACCACCGTCCGAGCGCACGAAACCGCTCGGACGATAGACCGAACGTTGCCGGAGCGACTCCAAGTCGGGGCAAACGGCCTATTTCGGGCCCTTGCCGGCAAAGGACTGGAAGGTCTCGACAACGCGATCCTGAAGATCATGGGCCCAAGGGGGTTGAGGCCAATTCCAGCCGATAACGATACCGATTGCCAGTGCGATGAGAACGGCGAACATCTGGTCTCCTCCAGTGCGATTGGGGATCGATCGAAACCACACACCCCCGATCCTGCATGAGGCTGCAAGGCTATTATCACAAAAAACGTGTGGACTTATACCCTTTCAAGCTGACCGAGTCGCCACCGCAAGGCAGCTTAATGCGGCTGCTCCGGACGAAAACCGAGGATTTGCAACAGCACGCCCGTCACGGCTCCGCCGAGCATGCCGCCCAGGAATCCGGGTGGCACAGCACTCAGGATCTGATTCGCTGAGTCCTGCGCGTCACCGCTCATGAGGGTCGATGTCGTGCCGCCAACGATCCACACACTTGCCCCGACCACGGCCGCAATGAGTCCGGCGACGACCGGCGCGGACAGGACCGCCGGAAACCAACTTGCGCTGCGCGCGACCAGCCAGCGCTCGGAGACTTGAAAGAAGGTCCCGACCAGCGCCACGACGCCTGCCGACAGCACGAACATACTGAACCGGATGCCGAGCGAACCGAACACAAGCGCCATGATGCCGCCGGCCAACACGCCTGCGATCAGACCCGTCAGCGTCTCGGCGAGCGGCCGCGCTCCGTCGGTGATCATCCAGGCATAGAACACGCCTGCGAGAACCCCGCCTGCGCCCGCCGTCCCGGCAATCCATACGAGCTCTACACTTTGCCCGCTGACGATCAAATACCCGATGGACGCCAAAACACCAGCCATGGCACCCATCAGCGCGACAGGCATGGCACTGTAAAAGGCCGATGTCGTCATGGCCGCAGCCGCCGCCGCGATCACCAAAGGCTCCCAGCCCGCCATCCCGAGAACAGCGAGGACCTGGTACAGACCACCAAACAAGGCGCCGAACAGCGCCCCGGCGAGCCCCCAAATAAAGAGTGTCGTAATCATGGATGCAATCCTGTCCTTCGCTCGCATAATCCCTCGGTGAAAGGCTTCGAGAATGACCTGAACATCGCGCGGCTCCCGTCACCCCGGCGGCGAGGAACCCCGCGAAAACGGGATCGAGACGGGTATTGCGCGTCCTGCCGATCGCGCCACTATAGTCGAGTGTGACTCAAGGTCATAGGCACGCCGACGCGCAGAGGCTGCAAGGTATGAAGACAGGCTCCGATACTGCCGAATCGCGGGTGAAGGATGCCGGGCGGGAGATTGCGCATCACGCCGAAAACCGGTATCACTCGTTTCAACCCGCCCAGGATCCCGACCCAGGCATGTCAAAAAAACCCGACAATGGCACGCGGCGCGTGATGCTCGGTGAGGAGCGCGTGTTTTACGACGGCTACTGGATCAAATCCTACGAGCCGCCCAGCGACACCCTCGAGACCAAACGGCGCCTGATCCAGGCACTCACTCGGCGGCTGTTCAACCACGTCGAGCACGGCATCAACATCCCGGGGTCCAGGCTCGACGAGGCACGCGCGGCCTACACCTCGGAAACCGATCCGGAGCGCAAGCGGGTCAACGGGGCCATGTTGGCCGGAGCGCTCTTCAACCGCGCCGCGGACATCTTCACCTGTCTCGTCGAGCTGCAATCCGCGGGCGTCGAGATCGGCCCGGACAACAGCCTGATGCGTGACTGCGGACATTGCCTGCTCGAGGCATTGGAGCTCGGAAAGATGGTTCGGCATCGCAGCGGCGACGAAGGGATCGACGAGCTGTGGGGCGAGCCGTTCAAGGCGTTTTCCATGTCGATCGAAGACTTCTACGACAGCCGCTACCTGAAGATTGCCATGACCATGCGCGACATCGATCGCATCGCGGCCGTCCTCAAGGACACCTTTGCGGGCAGTCGCCAAATGACCGACATCGATCCGGAGATCGACGCGTTGGCTGATGCAGCTAAACGCAAGTGCGAGATCCTGCGGACCGACCCGGCGATTTTCGACGTCTGGCCGACCTTCGCGGTCGCGATCGATCGACTCGGCCGCGTCGCCCCCGCCCTGCCCCCCGATGCGAGCGCCGAGGCCACGCGCGAGGCGATGGAAGGTGTCGCGCTGTTGCGTGACGGAATCGAGCTGATCGGCTCGATCGTGCGCGCAAGGGTGCCGATGCCCAAGAGCACACGCGAGTTCATCGATCGCTGCCTTTTGTTTCGACTGACCTTTTTCGGTCCTCCCGGGGGCGCAACCCATGCCGAGACGACGCGCCCTCCACCCGCCTCGTGCCAAGATGACCTCCTTGAGGTTTAGCACCGAGCGAACGCCTTACCTTCAGACTCCTGCCCTGCGACGACCAAGACGCAATGCTCGTCTATATTCACGGACTCAACAGCTCCAGCCGATCCTTCAAGGCCACTCGCCTTCGCGAGCGACTGGACCCGCATTCGGTCGTCGCCATCGACTATCCGGCGCACCGTCCGGCGGATGCCGTTGCCCTCTTGTCGGACTTTTTCGCCACGCTGCCCGGACAACATAGGGGCATCGAGCCGACCGTGGTCGGGAGCTCAATGGGGGGCTTTTACGGTCAATATCTGGCCCGCCGGTTTCGCTTCTCGCACCTGTACATGATCAACCCGGCACTCACGCCCTGGAGTCTGTTCCGGGAATACATCGGCGAGATCATGACCGCGGCGGACGGAGAGCGCTATCAGGTCAGCGAGGCATTGATCGAGAGTACACGACCCTACGGCATCACAGAACCCTGCGACGGCACACCGAGCACCCTCTTTCTGGAACGCGGCGACGAGGTCATCGATTCCCGCATCGCCGAGCGGCTCTACGCCGAGTGCGGTCGCCTCATGGTCTGGGAGGGCGGAGATCATACGTTTCAGCATCTCGACGAGGCGATCGAGACGATTCGACAGCATCTCGACGACCTCGACCGAACACGCCCCTGATTCCGAACCGCTTGGCCACCTGGTCCACGGGCAGGATCTCAGGGGACCCCGACACGGAACAACTGATCCACGATATGAAAACCGGCAACGTAGGTGCCGATCCCGGAGCCGAGGCTGCTGAAGAGAAACACCAGAAAGACCCTCGCGACACGGTTGCGCCACCAGCCGCGCAGCGTCACGACATCGAGACGCAGCCGCCCGAAATCCGAGACCCGGGGTTTACGCATCGACAGCTCGACCGCACCCGTCACCATACCCGCGCCGATGGTCGGGTTCAGCGATGTCAGCGGCGCGGCCAGAAACGCCGTAACCACCGTCAGGGGATGTCCTCCGGCGAGCAACGCGCCCAAGGCGGAAAGACCGCCGTTGATCACGACCCAAGCCGCGACCAAGCCCCACCCCAAGGTCGTGCTTTGAGAAAAACCAAAGGCGAAGCCGCCCAGGATCAAGGCGACCAGACACCAGGCCAAGATCCGCGGCCAACGGCTCGGCCGGGGGACCTCCTCGAGCGCTCGCGTGACCGCAGCGGGGTCTGCCGTATCCGTCTCCAACGACTCGGCGATGCCCTTCAGATGCCCCGCACCGACAACAGCCAAGACGCGCTTCACGCCTGTCCGCTCCGGCTCGCTGCGCAGCTTTGCAGCCATGTAGCGATCACGTTCCTCGATCAAGGGGACAAACAAATCCCGGCGATCATGGGCGAACTCGGCAAAGGTCGTCTCCAGGACATCGCCCTCTTTGAGCCGCTCGATCTCCTCCTCGCTGACCTTTTCCGAGGTCAGCATCGCGGCCAAGAGTCCCGTGAAGAGGGTGTAGCGCTTCCACCAGCCGAGATTCGCCGAGATACGTTTGAGCGTGACGCCGATCTCGCGATCGATCAGCAGGACCGGCAAACCCAATTCTTTGGCGACGCGGATCGCGGCGCGCTGTTCCGCACCGGGCTCGATCCCGAACTGATCGGCGAGGCGCTGTTGATAGGCCGACAAGGCAAGATTTGCGACGACCATATAGACGCGCTGTTGTCGGATAACCGAAAAGAGATCCATCTCGGACAGCGACTTGGGATCCATCAGTGCACTGAACCGACTGCGACACAGCTCCACGGCCACCGCATCGTACTCCCCGCTCTGCAGCAAGGTACGGACCTCTTCCTCGCTGGCACGCGAGACGTGCGCGGTCCCAAGAAGCGTGAGCCGCACATCGGCAACGGCGATCTCGCGTTTCGGCTCGATGGATTCAGGCATAGCGTTTAAGGATCGATCCTGGTCTGAAATCTCGGCCCGAAATGATACCCCAGATCAGGTAGCGGACCCCGACGTTGGTCGCGCAGGGCTTCGCTTAGGAACGGCTCAAAAAGGTGCATCGACGAGGCGTAGCAGTCCCTACGGCGAAGAGGCGCAACGCCGGCCCGACGTGCGCGGGGCCAGCAATGCGGCGACAAACCCGCGTGCTCTCGGTATATCATGCCCACCGACATGAGATCGATGACCGAGGGCGCGATGGCGCAGCCGAAAGGATCAACGCAGTGGCCGAGCTCGCCGGGGTGCATGCCCGGCTTCGGCCCCCTGCTGCTCGCCGCGCTTTTGACGAGCCTGGTGGGCGTCGGATGCGCAGCGGTCGAAAAGGACCGCCGCGCCTTGGCGCTACAAGCCGCCACCACCGGCTATCAATCCGCCCTGCGCTGGGGTTATTACGAGACGGCGCTCGGATTCCTGCATCCGGATCAACGCAAAAGCGGGGAGCTTCCCGAGGCATTCTCGGAGCTGCGCATCACCGGCTACGACGTGACCCTACCTCCGGTCGTCCAAGCGGACGACAGCGCCACTCAGGTCGTCGTCATCGACTATCTGTTCGAAGACGCGCAGGTCGTCAAGCAGTTGACAGACCGACAGGTGTGGCGTTGGGACGCGGCGACCAACACCTGGTGGCTGGAATCGGGCCTACCGAGGTTCGCCTCGGTCGGCCAAAGCCGAGCCACCCGCTAGCGCGACACATGGGCACCAATCCCGGCCTCGGGCCCGCCACGCGTTTCCTGGTTGCCCTCGCGGCCTTCATCATCGTCGTCGCGGGGATGCGGGCGGCGGCGTCTCTGATGACGCCTTTTCTGCTCGCCGTCTTTATCGCCGTCATCGCGACGCCGCCGCTGCGCACGCTGCGCGAGCGGGGTGCGCCAAACTGGGCCGCGATGCTGCTGGTTGTCCTGGCGATTGCCGGCCTGGGAAGCGTTCTTGCGATCCTGGTCGCGGGGTCGCTCGACGGCTTCAATGCCAGCCTCCCGGAGTATCAGGACCGCCTGAAGCTGTTGATCGACGACCTCGCACGATGGCTCGACGGCATCGGTTTCCATACCTCGCGGGAGGCGCTGCAGACCTATATCGACCCCGCACGTGTCTTGGAGATGGCGGGAGACCTGGTATCCGGACTCAGCGGGGTCCTTGCCAATGCCTTTCTCATCCTGCTGACCGTGGTCTTCATCCTGCTGGAAGCGGCCGGGCTGCCGGCCAAGCTGCGGGCCGCACTCACCTCGCCGGAGACCTCGACCAAGCAGCTGCGAGTCGTCCTCGACAGCATCAACCGCTACATGGGGATCAAGAGCCTGACCAGCCTAGGAACCGGCCTCGTGATTTGGGCCTGGTTGACAATCCTCGGGGTGGATTATGCGGTGCTTTGGGCCTTGATCGCCTTTCTGCTGAACTTCGTCCCCACCATCGGCTCCATCCTGGCCGCGATTCCGGCCGTATTGCTTGCGCTCGTTCAAATCGATCTGCAGAGCGCACTGCTTGTTGCACTGGGCTATTTAGTGGTCAACACCCTGGTCGGGAGCATCCTGGAGCCGAAAATCATGGGATACGGGCTCGGACTCTCCACCCTGGTGGTCTTCGTCTCGTTGGTGTTCTGGGGATGGGTTCTGGGACCGGTCGGCATGTTTCTGTCGGTACCGCTGACCATGTCGCTCAAGATCGCGCTGGACACCAACCCGCAAACGCGGCCGATCGCCATCCTGCTGGGGCCCGAGATCAGGGAGCCGCAGCGCGATCCTCAGATCCGGCATCTCGATTGAGCACCGGGCAGGGCGCTCCGTCATCTCAAGGACCGGAGGCCAACTTCAATCCCACGATGCCCAGAACGATCATGCCGACGAAGAAGAACCGCAGGAAAGTCGCCGGCTCGGCGAACAGGACAATACCGATGACGAAGGCCCCGACAGCACCGATACCCGTCCAGACGGCATAGGCCGTGCCCATGGGAATGCTCTTCTGTGCGACGAGCAAGCAGGCGCCGCTGGCCACGATGCAGATTACGGCGAAACCGATCCAGCCCCAGCGGAGCCCCGACTCGGTCATCCCGAGCTTCAAGCCGACGGGCCAGCCCCATTCGAAGATACCGGCAACAACAAGAAAGAGCCAAGCCATAAGCGACACCCTACCGAGATCTTCACGCAACGATGCAACCTGGATCCGGCAGCTGAACGGCCCTGAAGTGCCTTCCACGCGGGAGCGGGGAGGAAACCGAGTCCGCGTCGCCGCGCCGGCAACGTATACCGGATGACGCCCGCCCGACGCCCGCGCGGAAGGTGTCCCGAAGGGTTTCTGCAGCCCGCTGCTCAGGCGTCGGAGAACATCGCCTCGAGACGTTCGATCTCGGCGCGCACTGTTTCGGAGACCGAATCCTTCATGGCCGACAACTTGCTCATGAGCTCACGCGCCATGTCCTCCTTATCCTCCGCCAGGAAGCTCTTGACCTGCTCGATCATCTCCTTGGCTTCCGTCTCGGCGCGCTCGCCCACGACCGAGGCCTGTTCCATCGCCGACGCCGCAGCCTCAGAGGCGGTATCCTTGGCGGCAGTCGCGGCCGCGCCGACACGATCGGAGGCATCCTTGGCCGTCTCGACCGCCCGATCGAGCATCGTCGGCTCCTGTGCGGGCGGAGCGGCAGCCTCCTCGACCGGCGCTTGGTCTTGTCCGCAAGCAACGAGCCCGATGGTCGTGCATGACACGATGACGGCCGTGAGGATCTGTCTCTTCATCTCGGTCACTCCCGCGTTTGTTGAGGGACGGTCAGTATACTGAAACCACCCGTCACCGCGCAGCCGGACACATCGCTCGCCGCCGCGACCGCGCATGATGGCGACATGCTCGGATTTCGCCGGGCGCGGGCGTCGGGTGCGCCACCCCGACACGGCGAGTACGTCGGAACCCCGCGAGCATGAGATCACCGTTGCCCGTTCGCCACACTCGAGGACCTGCCTTCATGAGCAACCTGCTCGCCGTCTTTTTCCTTCTTTTGCTCGGCTGGTTCTGGCTCGACAGTATGCGCGCACGCGAAATCGCAACGGAGGTCTGCAAAAGCGCGTGCAAACAACGGGAGCTTCAATTTCTAGATCAAACGGTCGCCTTGCGGCGACTTGGTCTCGCCTGGCGGTCGGAAGGCTTGAGGCTGCGGCGCGTCTATCGCTTCGACTTCAGCGAGGAAGGCGTCGGACGCCGCAGCGGCTATCTCGTGATGCGGGGAATGGCGCTCGAGGATCTCAGTTTCGGCCTGCCGACACAGACGCAGGACGCCTGACCCGCTCCGAGAGGGACACGCGGCGCCTCCACGGGGTTTGGGCTTCGCGTTCACCCGGTACGCCGCGACGCGGTTCAGGGTGCTGGGGCTGTGTCGGCCGCAGCGCTCATCGGGTCACGCTTGACGTGGGAATCCGGGTCGCGTCGACCAAGGGGGCAAAGACGAGGTGAAGAGCTTACTTGACGACCTTCAGCGTCGGACCGCCAGCCTTCTTTTTTCCTTTTCCCGACGGTGATTTAGGCCCTTTGGGTTCCTGAATCATGCCCTGAGGCCGACCGACCGATCGCGGCTTGCTTGGGCCCTGCTCGAGGGTCGCATCGGAATCGATCTCGGGCTCGCCGGGAAGCGGATAGGCCAGCTCGGGGAAGACCATCCCCTGACCGTTTTCGCGCGTGAAGATACCCAGCACCGCTTCGACGGGAAAATAGACGTCGCGTGCCACACCGCCGAAACGCGCGTTGAACTCGATCTGATCGTTTCCCAGGACCAGCGAACGCACCGCACTCGGCGAAAGATTCAGCACCAAACGCTCGTCCTCGACGAACTCCTTCGGCGCCTGGACACCGGGGTAACGGACATCCACCACCAAATGGGGCGTCATATCGTTGTCCAGGATCCACTCGTAGATCGCCCGGATCAGATAAGGTTTGGTCGAGGTCATCGTGTCGATCTCACTTTCCATCGAGCCCTCCATCAGGACACGTCCGCGATCATCTCCTTCTCGGCCTCGGTGAGGCTCTTGCGAAAGGCGTCGCTGGCAAAGATGCGTCGCATGTAAACCCGCAACGCCTCGGCCTGAGGCGGCAGCTCGATGCCGAGAACAGGCAGGCGCCACAGCAGCGGTGCGATGCAGCAATCGACCAGAGAGAACTCGTCGTTCATAAAGAAGGTGTGAGCACCGAACACCGGCGCGGTCACAACCAGGCTCTCGCGCAGCTCCTTGCGCGCCTGTTCCGCTTCCGCCGGGCTCCCCAGCCGAATACGACCCATCAGGGTGTACCAATCGCGGTCGATGCGATACATGAACAGCCGGGCGCTGGCACGCGAAACCGGATCGACGGGCAGCAAAGGAGGATGAGGGAAGCGTTCATCCAGATACTCCATGATAATCCGCGACTCGTAGAGTCGCAGATCCCGATCGACGAGCGTCGGCACGGTCCCGTAAGGGTTGAAGTCCATCACCTCGTCCGGCAGGTCGTTTGCATCGACATCGACCACGTCGACCGCGATACCCTTCTCGGCGAGCACCATCCGAACACGGTGGCAATAGGGACAGGTGGGATCGGAAAATAGCGTCATCACGGATCGTCTACTCGCAGCCACAGCCATTCTTCCCTTCTCCAGCGTGTGGACAAAGCCCGGTCGGGCCCGAGGAACAGGTATCGCCGACCATCCGGGTCAGCTGCCTTGAGCATTGCGCTCATGAGTGAACAGTGCATCGCGGGTCGCGGCCCGAAACCGGGTGCTCCGGCCCGAACCGTCAAAAAGAGAGGAGCCGCATCGGCCTCGATGGATCGAGACCGATGCGGCGCGCGACGATTCTCAGTGAACGTCTTTCCAGTATTCCTTCTTCAGAGCATAGGCCACGATGAAAAAGAGACCCAGGAACAGCAAGACATAGATCCCCACCCTGCGCCGCTCCATCTGGCTCGGCTCGCCCGCGTAGGTCAGAAACGCGGTGATGTCCCTCACCATGTTGTCGTATTCCTCGGGGGCCAGACTTCCGGGCTGGGTGAGTTTCACACCGGCGATGGTCGGCTCGTGACCGGCATGCTCTTCCACGATCGCTTCCTGCGTCCCCTGCAGATCACCCAGAACGTGAGGCATGCCCACCAGAGGGAAGATCACGTTGTTCACGCCGTACGGCCGCGTAGGGTCAGCATAGAAACTCTTCAGATAGGTGTAGACCCAGTCCGGGCTGCGCCAGCGCGTCACCAACGTGAGGTCGGGAACCGCGGTGCCGAACCAGACTTCGCCGTCTGCGGGCCGCATCGCGTTCTTCATCATGTCGGTCGGCTGTGCGTCACCAAACAAGAGGTTCTCGCGCAGCGACTTGTCATCGATTCCCAGATCGTCCGCCATGCGTGAGTAACGCATGTGGCTGAGCGAGTGACACGCCATGCAGTAGTTGACGAAATACTTCGCCCCGCGCTGGAGTGATGCTTGATCGCTGAGATCGATGTCTGCCTTCTCCAACTCGACATGGCCGCCCGCGGCGAAGCCGACGGCGGGCATCAACAGCGCCAAGGTGGCAATGATCAGCTTTCTCATGAGGTCACCCTCTCCGGAACGGGCTTGGTCTTGTCGATCGAGCTATAGATCGGCATCAGCAGGAAGTAGGCGAAATAGAGCGACGTGAAGATCTGCGCCAGCAGGGTCAAGAAAGGATCCGCAGGTTGCAGTCCCAGCCACGCCAAGACGACGAAGGACACCGCAAAGACCCCGGTCATGACCTTGAAGATCGGACCCTTATAGCGCATCGACTTGACCTTGCTGCGGTCAAGCCAAGGCAGCGCGAAAAGGATCAAGATCGCCGCGAACATCACGACAACGCCGGGGAACTGCGACCCCCACATCGGCGGCACTGCCCGCAGCATCGCGTAGAAGGGCGTGAAATACCAAACCGGCGCAATATGCGCAGGGGTCTGGAAGGGATTGGCCGGCTGGAAGTTCGGCGCCTCGATGAAGAGTCCGCCCATGGTCGGGGCGTAGAAGACGATGGCCGAGAAGATCGCGAGGAACACGACCACGCCGACGAGATCCTTCACCGTGTAGTAGGGGTGGAAGGGGATCCCGTCCGCCGGTGCCTTGTCGCTCCAGCGGTTGCCCTTCGGACCTTCCTTGATCTCCACGCCGTCCGGGTTGTTGGACCCGACATGGTGGAGTGCGACGATATGCAGAAACACCAAGGCCGCCAAAACGAACGGTAAGAGGAAGTGGAAGGCAAAGAAGCGGTTGAGCGTCGTATCCGAGATGACGTAATCACCGCGTACCCAGACGGCAAGATCGTCGCCGACCACCGGGACCGCCGCGAACAGATTCACGATAACCTGTGCACCCCAGAACGACATCTGTCCCCACGGCAGGAGATAGCCGAAGAAGGCGGTAGCCATCATCGCCAGATAGATCACGACGCCGATGATCCAGAGCAGCTCGCGCGGCTTGCGATAGGAGCCCCACAGCAAGGCACGAAACATGTGCAGATAGATCACGATGAAGAAGGCCGATGCACCTGTGGAGTGGATGTAACGGATCAACCACCCCCACTCGACATCGCGCATGATGTACTCGACCGACGCGAACGCCTCGGCGGCAGACGGTTTGTAGCTCATCGCCAACCAGAGGCCCGAGACGATCTGGATAACAAGCGTCAGGATCGCCAGCGAGCCGAAGAACGACCAGAAGTTGAGATTTTTCGGGGCGTAGTACTCTGAAAGGTGTGCCTTCCAGGTCTCCGTCAGCGGGAATCGCTTGTCGATCCAGCTGAGGTTCTCGGACTTTTCTGCGCTCATCAAGCAGCTCCTCGATCCTCACCGACCAAGATGGTGGTGTCATTGATGTAGGTATGCACAGGAATCACCAGATTTGTGGGGGCCGGAACACCCTTGTACACCCGGCCGGCAAGGTCGAACCTGGAGCCGTGGCAGGGACAGAAGAAGCCGCCGCGCCATGCTGCTCCCATATCGTCGGGGGCGAACTCCGGCCGAAAGGTCGGGGAACAGCCCAAGTGCGTGCAGATCCCGATGACGACAAAATATTGCTCTTTGATGGAGCGCGTCGCATTTTGACAATACTCGGGCTGCTGCGGCACGGCGGATGCCGGATCGACCAACTGGCCGTCCAGTGTCGGCAATGCCTCGAGCATCTCCGGCGTGCGGCTCACGACCCAGACCGGTTTACCGCGCCATTTGACGCGAAGAATCGCGCCCGGTTCCAGCTGACTGATATCGGCCTCCACCGGCGCACCCGCCGCACGCGCCTTGGCGCTCGGGTTCATCGACGCGATGAAGGGAACGAGGGCGAAGCCGGCTCCGACGGCTCCGACCACGCTGGTCGCGGCGACAAGCACGCGCCGCCTGGTTTTGTTCACGCCTTGTGCGCTCATAAGCCACTACCCCCGGCTGGCGCGAGCCCCCTGAACAGCTGATCCGCTGACGGCTCACGCATGATCATGAATAAGGAAGATCAGAATATACCGATTCTCTGCAAAATCGACCGGGCATTGTCTTGTATTCCGGTCGGATCGGTCAAGACAAAGCCGCACGGACTCAGAGCCGTTTTCCGCTCAGGCCGGGTTGTCGATGTCGATGAACCGATGCTCCAACCCGAACCGTTCTGCAAGGTGCCCGCCTAAGGCCTGGACCCCGTAGCGCTCGGTCGCATGATGGCCGGCCGCGACGAAGGCGATCCCGAGCTCACGCGCGGCGTGAGTCGTCTGCTCCGAAATTTCGCCGCTCAAGTAGGCATCGACACCCAGCGCGGCCGCCTGCTCGATGTATCCTTGCCCGCCGCCGGTGCACCAGGCGATTCGATCGATTCGCTCGCGACCCGCCGCAATCAGCGTCGCGTGGCGGCCCAAACGCTCCGAGACCTGCGCGGCGAACGCATCCGGCGAGCACCCGAGACTCAAGCGCCCGGACCACAACAGTCCTCGGCGGTCCGCCGCGGGTTCGGCATCGACCCATCCGAGCCGGCGAGCCAGGGCGGCGTTGTTGCCCAACACCGGATGTGCGTCGAGAGGCAGATGATACGCGATCAGGCTGGCCCCGGCCTTGAACAATTGCCTTGCACGCCGCCCCTTCATGCCGACGAGACAGGGAGGCTCGCTCTTCCAGAACCACCCGTGGTGGACGAGAATCGCGTCCGCACCCCATGCGGTCGCAGCCTCGATCAAGTCGGCGCTTGCCGTCACGCCGCTGGCCAACCGCGTGATCGAGCGTTCGCCTTCCACCTGTAAGCCGTTCGGTGCGTAGTCGTCGAAATCACCCGCGGCGAGGAGACGGTCGCAGTAGGCGACCAATGCGTCAGGATCGACCATCGTTTAGAATCACGCTCGGAGGAACAGCCGATCTCTCGGCTCCATCGCCGGAGACCCCACGGCTGCCCAATGGCTGCTTAGCTTAATCGGATGATCAAGACAGGTCCAACCACCCTTCTGATTGTGGCCGTCATCGGCGGAGTCTCGGGTTCGGTGCTCACGCTCTCGCTGGCTCCGCCCGGCGCGAACAAGTCGTCGCCGCAAACGACAAAGATCGCAGAAGCGACCGGCAGCGACCTGCCGACCTTCGCAACGGCGGTGTCGCGGGTCGCCCCCGCCGTCGTGAGCATCTTTGCGACACAGGCCGAGCCCGCTGCACCGCGTGCGACCCTGCCGCCCTATCAAGGACACCGCCACGGGCCATCGGGGGCAGCCCCCGCCCGCACCGGGCTAGGCTCCGGCGTCATCCTGTCGCCCGATGGTTTCATCCTGACCAATCGCCATGTCATCCAGGACGCAGATCGTATCCGCGCGGTGCTTGCAGACGGGCGCTCGCTTGAGCTCGCCCTGGTCGGAGTCGATGCGGATACGGACCTCGCGGTTCTAAAGGCCGATGCGCAGGGACTGACCGCGGCGCCGATCGGGCGCGCACAGTCCCTCCGTGTCGGCGATCTCGCCTTGGCGATCGGGAATCCTTTCGGGGTCGGTCAAACCGTCACCATGGGGATCGTCAGCGCGACCGGACGCGGCGAGCTGGGTATCACCGCCATCGAGCGCTTCATTCAGACCGATGCCGCCATCAACCCCGGCAATTCGGGCGGTGCATTGATCAATGCGCAAGGCGAGCTCGTCGGCATCAACACCGCGATCTTCACCGAAACCGGGACCGCCCAGGGCATCGGCTTCGCCATCCCGACCGAGATCGCGATCGACGTGGCGCGCTCGCTCGCCACGCAGGGTCAGGTCACGCGCGGATGGATCGGTCTGAGCGGGCGAAGCGTCACCCCGGAGTTGGCCGAGTCCTTCGGCCTGCGTGCCGGACACGGAGTACTCGTCGCCTCGACCCTACGCGACAGTCCGGCCGCGCAGGCCGGTCTACGTCCCGGAGACGTGGTGACCCGGATCGACGACCGAGACGTCGCCACGGTGCAGGATCTGCTCGACGCGGTCGCCGGCGCCGGCCCTCATGCCGCATTGAGCCTTGAGGTCTGGCGCGGCAGCGAGCGCATCCTGACCCGCGCCACCACCGACACCCGTCCGACGCCCGCGGAGTGATCCGGCCCCGAGGCCATCTGCCCCGCTCGCAGCGCTCGCGAGGGCATCAGCTCCCGTTGGTCGGCGCCATCGCGACCAGGCCATCCAAGGACGGAAGCACGCGCATGTCGAGCAAGCGCGACAGGGCATCGAGCTCGGGATAACGGCCAGACACCGCGCGCACATAACCGAGGGTACGCGGGATATCGGCGAGATAGTGCGATTTTCCGTCGCGACGATGCAGCCGCGCAAAGATCCCGCAGGCCTTGAGGTGACGCTGCACGCCCATGAAGTCCAGCCAACGCAGAAAACGCCCGAGATCCTCGTCTTCGAGCACGCCGCTTTGAGCGGCCAGGTGGAAATAGCCCGAAGCCCAATCGGTCACCCGCTCGGCCGGCCAGGCGATGTAGCAGTCGCGCAGCAGGGAGACCAAGTCGTAGGTGACGGGTCCCACCACGGCGTCCTGAAAATCGAGGATGCCCGGATTCCCGGTGTCGGTCAGCATCAGGTTGCGCGAGTGATAGTCGCGATGAACGCACACCCGCGGCTGCTCCAAGGCGCTCGCCACGAGCCGATCCTCGACGCGCGCGAGCGCCTCGGACTCCTCCGGGGCGAGCACCGGATCCGGCAGCAACCCCAGAAACCACTCGCTGAAAAGACCCAGCTCCCGGCGCAGAAAGGCCTCGTCGTAGCTCGGCAGGCCCTCCGTCGGACCACGGGTTTGGATAATCGCCAAGGCGTTCAAGGCGTCGCCGTAGAGCCGGTCGGCCGTGTCGTCGGTCAGCTCGCCGAGATACAGACGATCGCCGAAATCGGTCATCATGAGAAAACCGTCCGCGCGATCCTCCGCGTGGATCTCGGGCGTGTTGAGTCCGACCGCCCGCAACCGTCGCGATAGATCGGCGAAACGACCGCAGTCCTCGAGATCGGGTGGCGCATCCATCAACACGCGCGTCGTACCGCCATGATAGAGCCGCCAATAGCGACGGAAACTCGCGTCCGACGAGGCGGGCTGCAACTCGAAGTCCTCCGACCCCAAGATCCCCGCCGCCCAGCGGCGTATAGACTCATATCGATCAGACACGGACACCCCGATCAGTCGCGTCGGCGCCGCGGACCGACCGGCCCGCGACAGGTTCAAGATTGCTGAGCTTCTACAGATGTGCCATGGTTGCAGGTTAACGCGAACCCGTCCACCGATCCGAGGCCCGGACCTCGGACCGCCGCCGGCTAGAGTCGACCTGACATCCATCGTGCGCCTCGCTTCCCTGGCCATCATCCTCTATGCCGTCGCCGCGACTGCGGGCGCCGACGACCGCCCGGCGGACGAGACGAACGCGGCCGCGCAGGCCGGCCCGAGCCTTGTCCTCGATACGGTCGGTGCCAGCGCCGGCCAACCCGATGGCGCGCCCGATGTCGGGATCTCGGATCCGAGTACTCCGGCGTCGAGTGTCGCAACCGTCGCCGTTCCCGTGACCCTGCCACCGCTGCAGCCTCTGATACCGGATCCGCAGGACGGTGTGCTGCAGGAGCTGGACCGCCGGGATCCGCAAGGCGACACGGATGAAGCTCTGCCTCTGCTCGCGTCCCCCGAAACCGGGGACGCGGAGGAACCGACCGTCGAATTCGCACCGCGCGCACTCGAGCTGCCCGCGGCCTGGGACCCGCGACTGCATGCGGATCTTCCCTGGGAGTTCTGCGGGCCCCGCTCCGGCGCAGCCGGGTTCACCGGGCCCGCGGCGCCGACGGGGACCGCGGGCATCCCTGTCGCGATCGTCGCCGATCGTGTCGACTACGACCGCAACACAGAGGTCATTGAGCTGCGAGGCGGCGTAGACGTCGTGCAGGCCGATCAACGAATGCTGGCCGATCGATCGACCTACGATCGACGCAGCGGTCGGCTCGACGCGAGCGGGGATGTCATTCTCGAAACGCCGGGGCTGCGCATCCAAGGGGACAAAGCCGATTACAACGTGCTGACCCGCCGGGGTACGATCGGCACGGCACGCTATCGCCTCTCCGGCAGCGCGAATCTGCTCGGCACTGCCGAGGAGGCGGAGATCCTCTCCGAGCAGCAGAGCCGCTTTCGCAATATCACCTACTCGACCTGCCCGCCCGGCAACGCGGATTGGTCGATCAAGGCGCGCGATCTCAAGCTAGATCAAGAAAGCGGAATGGGCTACGCCCATCATGCCCGAATCCGCATCGGCAAGATTCCGGTGCTCTACACACCCTACATCTTCTTTCCGATCGACGATCGACGTCGCAGCGGGTTTCTGATCCCGAGCTTCGGTTCGTCCAACACGACCGGCACCGACATCAGCATCCCCTACTATTGGAACATTGCGCCGAACATCGACGCGACCATCGCACCGCGCATCATGAGCACACGCGGCCTGATGCTGGGCACGCAGCTGCGTTATCTCGATCGCTTCCAGCAGGTGGAGATCAACGCCGAGGTGTTGCCCGAGGACCGTCGCGCCACCGAGCTCGGCACGCGCGGTGCGGTGCGGATCGAGCAAACCGGGCGGCTCGGGCCGCGCTGGGCGAGCGCGATCGATTTCGCATCGGTCTCGGATGATCAGTATCTGCAGGATTTCGGCAATCGTCTGGATGCCACGAGCCTGCGCAACCTGGTGCAGCGCGGCGATCTCTACTACTCCGGGAAGGGCTGGCGCGCACTCGCGCGCGTGCAGCAGTTCCAGACCATCGATGCTGCCATCACGCCGGCCAACCGCCCCTACGGACAGCTGCCGCACGTCGAACTGGACCTTCATCCCCGGCGTTGGAACGACCTGGTCGAGTACGGGCTCGAGGGTCAGTACGACTTCTTCGACAATTCGGCGCGCGTCCACGGCAATCGACTCGTCGCTGTTCCGACCCTGCGCATGCCGCTGCGTCGCAGCTTCGGGCATATCCTCCCGCGCGCACGACTCTACTACACGGGTTACGACCTGGTCGACGAAGCCGAGGGTGTCCCGTCGCGACAATCCTATGCGATCCCGAGCTTCGACATAGACGGCACCCTTGTCTTCGAGCGCAATACCGGTTGGTTCGGCACGCCGACACTCCAGACCCTGGAGCCGCGGATCTACTATGTGCTGACGTCCTTCGAAGACCAATCCAACGCCCCGTTGTTCGACACAACCCCGCTGGACTTCTCCTTCGCCAGCCTGTTCCGCCCCAACCGCTTCACCGGTTACGACCGAATCGGCGACGAAAACAGACTCACCGTGGGTCTAACCTCGCGCACCATCGCCAATCAAACCGGCCGGGAGCTGTTTCGCGCCAGTGTCGGTCAAATCTACTACTTCGAGGATCGTCGCGTGCAGTTGACGGGCGATTCGGTGGAAGACGATGTCCAATCCTCCGTCGCCGGTGAATTCGCTGCCCGCATCAGTAACGATTGGAGCGCACGGGCAAGCCTGCAATGGAACCCCAACGATACCGAGGCACCCTGGGAGAAACGGGTCCTGCAACTGAGATATGCGCCAACCGAAGGCAGCCGGCTGAACCTCGCCTATCGCTTCAATTACGGCGACCAACCGGACCTGCGCTACGAGGACACCGACCTCTCGTTGCAGGTACCTATCGGTTCACAGGTCAAGCTCGTCGGGCGCTGGCTCTACTCGCTGCTCAACGAGGAGACCGTCGAGGCATTCGCCGGCATCGAGTTCGGTCGCTGCTGCTGGCGCCTGAGGTTATTGGGTCAACATCTGCAAACCGGCAACGACAGCGGCAGCACCAGCCTGATGCTGCAGGTCGAGCTTGCCGGACTCGGCTCATTCGGAAACCAGATCGACACACTCCTGGAACGAGGCATCTATGGTTATCACTCGGATTAGACACGGACATCATCGAGCGAGCGCCTCTCGCCGCCGCGCCGCTGTCGGGTCGCTCCTCGCGTGTCTGCTGATCGCATCGGCGCCGGCAACGAGCCAGGTGCCTATCCAAGAGCTGGACGCCATCGTCGCCGTGGTCAACGACGATGTGGTCGTGCGCAGCGAGCTCGACACCGAAATCGACCTGATCCTGCCCCAAATGCAGAAGGCCGGTACGCCTCCGCCGCCGCGTCCTCAGCTTGAAAAGCAGGTGCTCGACCGGCTCATTCTCAAACGCCTGCAGGCACAGCGCGCTCGCGATCTGGGGATCCAGGTCGAGGAGGCCACACTCAACGAGGCCCTGACCAACATCGCCCAGCGCAACGGGCTGACCCTCGAAGAGCTACAGGCCACGCTCGAAGCGGGCGGGATTCGCTTCACCGATTTCCGCGAAGACACCCGCTCTCAGATCGTCACCAGCCGCCTCCAAAACCAGGAGGTGGTCAACAAGATCCAGATCACCGACCAAGAGATCGACCGTTTTCTCGAGCGCGAGTCGAGCCGCCTCATCGAGCGCGAGCAGGTCAAGCTGCAGCACATCCTGATCGCACTGCCCGAGAACGCGACCCCAGCCCAGGTCCAAGCCGCCGAGGCCAAGGCCACCCGCCTGGTCACGCGGCTGCGCGGCGGTGAGGATTTCGCCAAGGTCGCCGCCGCCGAGTCCGACGGACGCAACGCCCTGCAGGGCGGCGATCTGGGCTGGTTCGAGATGGGCGCGGTGCCGAGCCTGGTGAGCGAGCTCGCCTTCACCATGGCCGAAGGCGAGATCAGCGACCCGCTCAGCAGCCCCAGCGGCTATCACATCATCAAGCTCACCGAGATCAAGGCCGCCACCCCGGACGATGTCGTACAGACCAACGCCCGCCACATCCTGATCCGCACCAACGAGCTGGTCTCCGACGACGAAGCAAAACGGCGTCTGGAGCAGCTGCGCATGCGCATCATCGGCGGCGAAGACTTCGCGACCCTCGCCCGGTCGAACTCCGACGATACCGGCTCCGCGCTGAAGGGCGGCGACCTCGGCTGGGTCAATCCCGGCGACACCGTACCGGACTTCGAGGAGGCCATGAACGCCCTGCCCCCGAACGGCGTGAGCGAGCCGTTCCAGAGCCCTTTCGGCTGGCACATCGTCCAGGTGATCGAGCGACGCAACCAAGACCAAGAGGGCGAATTCATGCGGATCAAGGCCCGCGAGGCGTTGCAGCGGCGCAAGGCGGAGGAGGCCACCGAGGAATGGCTGCGTCAGCTGCGCGACGAGGCCTATGTGGAGATCAGACTCGACGAGGACGGGCAGTCGTGATCGCCGTCACACCCGGCGAACCCGCCGGGGTCGGTCCCGATCTGGTGGTGCGCCTGGCGCAGGATCCCCCGGACGCACCGCTGGTGGCGATCGCGGACCCGGAGCTGTTGGCCGAGCGCGCGCAACGGCTCGGGCTCCCTTTACACATCGACCGTTTCGAGCCCGGCGATGCGGCTCCTAAGGTGCAGGCAGGCCATCTGGCCGTCCTGCCGGTCTCCTTGCGGCAGCCGGTCATGCCGGGCCGATTGGACACCGCCAACGCGCCGTACGTGCTCGACACGCTGCGCATCGCCTGCGATGCCTGCCTGGAGGGGACCTTCGACGCCTTGGTGACGGGTCCGGTGCACAAGGGCGTGATCAACGACGCCGGACTGCCCTTTACCGGCCACACCGAATTCCTCGCCGAGCGCTGCGCAGCCGAGCCGGTCATGATGCTTGCCACGCCCGGTCTGCGCGTGGCCTTGGTCACGACACACCTGCCGCTGCGCGATGTGAGTGCCGCCATCACCCGCGAGCACCTGACCGAGGTGATCCGGATCCTCCACCGCGATCTGTCGAGTCGATTCGCGATCCCCGATCCACGCATCCTGGTCTGCGGGCTGAACCCGCACGCCGGCGAAGGCGGTCACCTGGGACGCGAGGAGATCGAGGTGATCGCGCCCGTCCTGAACACGCTGCGCGAATCAGGATGGCGCCTGATAGGGCCTGTGCCGGCGGACACCGCCTTCGTCCCGGACAAGCTCGCCCATGCCGACGCGGTCTTGGCGATGTACCACGATCAGGGATTGCCCGTGCTCAAGCACCTTGGATTCGGGCAGGCGGTCAACATCACGCTCGGACTGCCGATCATCCGCACCTCGGTCGATCACGGCACCGCGCTGGATCTAGCGGGCACGGATCGGGCGGATCTCGGGAGCCTGAAGGCGGCACTCGACATGGCCCGATCTTTGACCGGTAACGTTTCGGAACCAAAGCGAACACCCTGATTCACGGGTTCGTTGTTGATGGATCGCCGAGCCATCAGTGTGACGAGACCTCGGGAAGCAGTCGGCGAAATTCCTTCCTGACCACCTCGTAACACTCGCACACCCGCGCTTCCAGCCCCGGCCGATCCAATACGGTAATCCGGCCCCGGCGGTAGTCGATCAACCCGGCACGCTGCAAGCGTCCGGCGGCGTCGGTCACGCCTTCGCGCCGCACACCCAACATGTTGGCGATCAGCTCCTGGGTCATATGAAGCTCGTTGGAGGGTAGGCGATCGAGACTGAGCAAAAGCCAGCGACACAACTGCTGGTCCACGGTGTGATGACGGTTGCAGACGGCGGTCTGCGCCATCTGGGTCAGCAGCGCCAAGGTGTAGCGCAGCAACAGCGGCGGCAACACCCCTTGGCGATCCCCTCCGGTAGGCGCGAAAGCCTGCTTGAGCAGCTGTCCGCCAAGCCGATACGCCTCCCCGGCGCTCTGCACCACGGCACGATTCGGCATGGTCTCCCCGCCCATGAAGAGGGCGATGCCGACGATGCCGTCATTGCCGACCACGGCGATCTCCGCGGATGCGCCGTCCTCCATGACATAGAGGAGGGACACGATGGCGGTCGTCGGAAAATAGACATGGTTCAACTTGCCCCCGGACTCGTGGAGTGTCTGCCCGAGTTCCAGCTGGACCAGCTCCAAGTGCGTCAGCAGCTTTCGATACTCGGGTTCCGGCAAGGCGGCGAGCAGATGGTTTTGGCGCGGGCTCGGCGTGGCGATGGGCATGAGCGCTCTGCGGCGACCTCACTCTGGATCATCGGAAAACGATAGCACGGCACGCTTGGCATCGCCGCGCTATGTACGATTCCGAACAGAGATCCTCAGGTGTCTCCGCTACACTTGTCGGCAAGGTCGAGAGCAGATTTGCCAAGGCCGCGCCACCTGACCGAAAGACCGCCCGACGACCGTGCGGCAAGCGTGCCGACGCTGTCATCACCGACCCGGCGGAGAAAAGCCATGACCAAGACGAGGACCGGGGACGACGCCGCGCTCATTCCTGCGTTGCAAGTCGCGGCGCCGGAGCTCACGCAGCCGAAGCCGACAACGGCCGGCGCGAACCAGTACGCGGAGTCGTCGTCGCCCGAATCGCCGATCGCGACCGACGCGACCGAAGACCCGAATGCCACGGGGCCGCCGCCCGCGCGGAGCGCCGCGCCACCCTTCCCCGTCGTCGGCATCGGTGCCTCCGCCGGCGGCTTGGCCGCGTTCGAGGCCTTCTTCTCGGCCATTCCGCGCGATATCGAGACCGGCATGGCATTCGTACTGGTGCAGCATCTCGCGCCGGACCACAAGAGCATCCTCACCGAGCTGGTCAAGCGCTACACCCGCATGCAGGTCCAAGAGGTCGAGGACGGCATGCGGGTCGAGCCCGACTGTGCCTACATCATCCCGCCCAGCCACGACATGGCGCTGTTCAACGGCGCGCTGCGCTTGCTCGAGCCCACCGCACCGCACGGCTTGCGCCTGCCGATCGACTTCTTCTTTCGGTCCCTGGCACAAGACCAGCATGAGCGTGCCATCTGCGTCGTGCTCTCGGGTACCGGCAGCGACGGCACCCTGGGCGCGCGGGCGATCAAGGGCGAAGGGGGTCTGGTCATTGCCCAGGCCCCCAAGACCGCGGCCTACGACGGCATGCCGCGCAGCCTCATCGCGAGCGGTCATGCCGATTACGTCCTGCCCCCGGCGGAGATGCCGGCGCACCTCATCGCCTATGCGGCACAGGCCTTCGGCAAGGCAACCCGGCCGGTCGTGCCGTCGGCCACGCCCGAGGATGCGCTGACGAAGATCTGCATCCTGCTGCGCGACAAGACCCGCCATGATTTCTCCCAGTACAAGGAGACCACCCTGCGGCGTCGGATCGAGCGGCGCATGGCGCTGCATCGGATCGAGCGCCAGGCCGACTATGTCAGCTTCCTGCGTCAGGACCCGGGGGAGATCGAGGCCCTGTTCGGCGACCTGCTGATCGGCGTCACCAACTTCTTCCGCGATCCCGAGGCCTTCGCCGCCCTGGAGCAGGAGGTCATTCCGCGTCTGTTTGCCGGCAAGCCCGCGGGCGCGACCGTGCGGGTCTGGGTCTGCGGTTGCTCGACCGGCGAGGAGGCGTACTCCATCGCCATCCTGCTGCGCGAGCATCTGGAAACCCTGAAACAGACCTACAAGGTGCAGGTCTTCGCCACCGACATCGATCCACGCGCCATCGAGCAGGCGCGCACCGGGCTCTATCCCGCCAGCATCTCGGCCGACGTCTCGGCAGCACGGCTGGCGCGCTTCTTCTCGGAGGATGCGCAGGGGGGCTACCGTGTTCAGAAGGTGGTGCGGGATCTCCTGGTGTTCTCCGAGCAGGACCTGGTGCAGGACCCGCCCTTCTCCAGGATGGATCTCATCAGTTGCCGCAACCTGCTGATCTATCTCAACAGCGATCGACAAGCGCGCCTGATCGCGCTCTTTCACTATGCCCTGAATCCGGACGGCGTGCTCTTTCTGGGCAACTCCGAGACCGTCGGCGAGGTCCCGAACCTCTTTGCTCCGCTCAACCGTAAATGGAAGCTCTACAGCCGTCTGGAGCGACCTCGCGGCGCCTTCGTCCCGAGCTCGGTCATGCGCGGAATCGTCCCGCCGGCGTCGACCGGCGTCGCGAATCCCCTGCCGCCCGCGACGTCGGGCCGGGACAAGGGCAAACTCGATCTGCGCGCGCTGACCGAGCAGGCCCTGCTGCGTCACTGTGCCCCGGCGGGCATCCTCGTCAACGGCCGCGGCGAGATCCTGCATATCTACGGTCGCACCGGGCAGTACCTGGAGCCCGCCCCGGGCGATGCCGCCATGAACATCTTCGCGATGGCGCGCGAGGGCTTGCGACGCGATCTGACGACCGCGCTGCACCGCGCGGTGACGCACCGCGAGCCGGTCCGTCGCAGGGGACTGCGGGTGAAGACCAACGGCGACTTCAGCCGCGTCGATCTGACGGTGCGCCCCGAGCAGACGCAGCTGGACGGGATCCTGATGACGGACTTCTACCTGGTCGTCATCGAGGCGACTGCCGCAGTCGCTCCGGGCACGACCGCGCCGGGAGCAGCGCAGGGCGCCCCGGCCAGCGGCGACGGGGACACGGAGCAGAAGGTGCGCATCGCCGAGCTGGAGCTCGAGCTGCGCGCGAAGGAGGACTATCTGCAATCCACGCGCGAGGAGATGGAGACCTCCAACCAAGAGCTGAAATCGACCAACGAGGAGATGCAGTCGGTCAACGAGGAGATCCAATCCACCAACGAGGAGCTGGAGACCTCCAAAGAGGAGCTGCAGTCGGTCAACGAAGAGCTGGCCACCGTCAACGCCGAGCTCCAGACCAAGGTCGCCGATCTCTCGCGCGCCAACAACGACATGAACAACCTGCTCGCCGGAACGGGGGTAGCGACCCTGTTCGTCGACCACCAACTGCGGATCACCCGCTTCACGCCGACCGCGACCCGGCTGATCAAGCTGATCCAGACCGACATCGGCCGCCCGGTCGGCGACATCGTCTCCAACCTGGTCGACGGCACCGATCTCACGGACGACGTGCAGGGCGTTCTGAGCGATCTGATGCCCCGCGAGCACGAGGTCCAGACCCGGCAGGGCGCCTGGTACCTGATGCGGATCGGACCCTATCGCACCCTGGAGAACGTCATCGAGGGCGCCGTCATCACCTTCATCGACATCTCCGAGCGCAAGCGCAGCGAGGACGCGATCCGCGCGGCCCGTGCCTTCGCCGAAGCGATCGTGGATGCGGTGCGCGAGCCCTTGGTCGTCCTGGATGCGGACCTGCGGGTGGTCTCGGCCAATCGCGCCTTTTACCGCCACTTCCGTCTGAACGAAGCGGACACCCGAGACCGCCGGCTGTTCACGCTGAGCCATCACCGCTGGGACATCCCGGCACTACGGGATCTCCTGCAGGAGATCCAGGCGCAGGGCGGCAGCTTCGACGACTTTGCGGTGGAGCAGACCTTTCCGGACATCGGAGCGCGCTCGCTGCGGCTCAACGCCCGGCGCATCGACCCCGGCGAGGGTCAGCCGAGCATGATCCTGCTCGCACTCGAGGACGTCACGGCCGGCGGCGCGCCTGCCGCGGCGGACACCCCGTCACCCGAACACATCGACGCCCCGACAAGCCCGGATCGACCATGACCGCTCCCCATGATTCTGAAAACGGCAAGGATCCGGGCGATACTGGCAGCCCGCCGCGGGCACCCTCTCGCGAGGAAACCTCCGCACGGCTGCGTCGACAGGCCGAAGAGCGCCTGCAGACGGCCGATGAATCGGCACCCCGGGCGCTCGCGCTCGAAGAGGCCAAACGCCTGATCCATGAGCTGCACGTGCATCAGATCGAGCTCGAGCTGCAAAACGATGAGCTGCTGCGCACCCAAGAGGCGCTGGAAACCGCCCGGTCGCGTTACTTCGATCTTTACGATCTGGCGCCGATCGGCTACGTCACCCTGACCGAAGAGGGCATGATCCGGGAGGCGAACATCGCCGCCGCCGCCCTGCTCGAAACCCCGCGTGTCGGCCTGGCCGGCCGTCCACTGACCCGCTTCATCCGTCCGGAGGACCAGGACATCCTCTATCGGTGCAGGCACCGGCTTCACACCACGCGCGAGCCCCAAACCTGCGAGCTGCGGCTACGCGAGAGCCAAGGCGTCTCGCGCTGGGTCCGTCTCGACGGATGTCTCGAGCCCCATCGGATCGGCAGTCAAGGACACTGGCGGGCCACCATCAGCGACATCACGGCGAGCAAAGAGGGCGAGCAGCGGCTGCTCGACGCACAGACCCGGTTGAAACGGGTCGCAGGGATCGCCGACGTCGGCTTCCTGGAGTGGAATCCGCGCACCGGTGCCGTCGTCCTGCCACCCGCCGTGCACTCCCCGACCAGCGATGCGCAGGACGCCGCGGCCCCGCAGACCCTGGACGCTTGGCTGGCCCGGCTGCATCCGGAGGATCGCGAGCCTGTCCAAGCCGCCTTCGCCCGCTTCGCTACCGATTGCGAGGCGCCCCCTGAACTCCACTATCGCCGACGGGGGCATCAACACAGCGAGAACGGCGATTACCGCTGGTTCGCGGCCTATCTGGAGCCGATCATGGATGACCGGGGCCGGCTCGATCGGATCCTCGTCGTTCACCAGGACGTCACCCAACGCAAGGAATCCGAGGCGCGTGCACTGCACTTGGTGCAGCACGACCCCTTGACCGGGTTGCCCGGCCGCAGCCTGCTCGCGCCGATGGCCGCGCAGATGATCGCCGGCGCCGGCCGTGCGGGTAAACGCCTGGCGGTCTTGTTCGTCGACCTGGACGGGTTCAAGCCCATCAACGACAACTACGGACACGCGGCCGGCGACGAGGTGCTGCGGCAAACCGCGCAACGGTTGCGCGCGTCGTTCCGCGCCGACGACCTGGTGGCCCGACTCGGCGGAGACGAGTTCGTGATCGTCCTGTCCAACATCCGGGACGAAGACAACGCCGCGATCGCCGCCGGCACGGCCGTCGCCGCGCTCTCGCGCCCTTACAGGGTTGCTCAGCAGGAATTGACCTGCCTGCCCACGATCGGGATCAGCCTCTACCCCGACGACGCCACGACGATCGACGCCCTGATCAAGTGTGCGGATCTGGCCATGTACCACGCCAAGCAGGTCAGTCCGGGGCAGTTTCAGTTCGCCACGGCCGCGCTCGAGCGCCAGTCGCGCGCCGTCGCGGCACTGAAGGACGGCCTGCGCGAAGCGGTGTCGCAAAACGGGTTTCGACTCCTCTATCAACCGACGCTCGACCTGCGCAGCGGCGCCGTCATCGGGGTCGAAGCACTGCTGCGGTGGCCGCAAGCCGACGGCGGCGAGATCGCACCCTTGGTGTTCCTTCCGATCGCCGAATCGATCGGAATCATTCACGACCTCGGCGCCTGGGTGCTCCGGGAGGTCTTGCGCCAACACCGCGCTTGGCTGGCCGAGGGATTGCCGCCGATCGCCGTGACGGTGAACGTCTCGGGGCGTCAGTTCCGGCATCAGTCGTTTCTGCAGCGCATCACGGACGCACTGCACGACGGCGGGGTGGACCCGGCCCTGGTATCGCTGGCGCTGGGCGAGGCCACGCTGCTGCAGGACACCTCGACCTCGCGCCGTCTTCTGGACAAGCTGCATGCGCTCGGCGTGCGGGTGGCACTGGACGACTTCGGCGTCGGGGCCTCCTGCCTCGGCGAGATCAAAGACCTGCCGTTGGACGCACTGGAGATCAACCGGACCCTGGTGAAGGGTTTGGACGACAAGGCGCGAGCGCCGGCCATCGTCGAGACCATCGTGCGTCTCGGCCATGCCATGCAGATCAAGGTCACCGCGATCGGCGTGGAGACCGAGCCGGAGCTCGGCGCCGTGCGCGATCTGGGCTGCGACCGGGCACAGGGGTTCTATCTGGGCAAACCCATGACCGGTGACGGGCTGGCCGCCTGGTATCGCAGCCGGCCGCCTGTTCCCGGAAGCGACCCGTCCGACGCCGCGGCCGATGAAAGGTGACTTAACGCGCGATACCGGCGCGGCCGGCGCTGGTGGACTGCACTGCGCCTGTCCACCCTACGGATCGTATCGGGGACATGGCCGGGTTGATGAGAAAGGCCCGCCCTACGCTCAACGATGACTGCTCGTCGCGTATCGACGACTTGGTCTTTTTCTTGCTTTTTCATTAACCCATTTTAATAAAGAGCGATTCAAAACACCACAAAATATGCAGGATGGGAAGAGCGCAGCGAAACCCATCCCGTCACTCACCCCATCCACGGTTGCGCGCAATGATCTCGCAGTCCACGCAGCACCCGACGGAGCATCTCTCTTCTCGCGATTCGATACCAATAAACACAGCAAAGACGTCAAGAGAAGCTATACTGAATGTGATGGAGCACAGAGCACGCCATTCCGGTCGTGCTCATAACGCCGCAAGGTAGACAAGCGCCGTAGGGCGGACAAGCGCAGCGCAGTCCACCAAAGCCGTCGCAGGATTCAGCGGACCTCGTTCTCGCTCGTCCACCCGACCGGTCAATCATATCAACCCAAAAGGTCGTTCTAATGAACTGGAATCAAGTCCAAGGCAACTGGAAACAATTCACCGGCAAGGTCAGGGAGAAATGGGGAGACATCACGGACGACGACCTCGACCGCATCGCCGGAAAACGTGACGTTCTTGTCGGGCACATTCAGGAGAAATACGGCATTGCACAGGAGGAAGCCGAAAAACAGGTCAAGGAGTGGGAGGAGACCAACAAGCTCGACGAGCGGGTCGATTCACAGACCTGAGCATTCGGCCTCGTTCAAGACGGCTACCGAGCCGCGAACGGGGGTTCGGTCTCACGCACTAGAGGAGCAATCACATGTCACTCGGCACGATTCTCATCATCGTCCTGGTCCTCATCCTGGTCGGCGTCATCCCGACCTGGCCCCATAGCCGGTCTTGGGGCTACGCCCCGTCCGGCGTGATCGGCGTCATCCTCGTCATTCTGCTGATCCTGTTTTTGTTGGGTCGACTCTGAATCTGCAGATGCCGTCGGTCCGTTGGCCGCAAGCTGAACGGCCCGACGGATCCGCCCCCTATCACCACCGAGAGAGGCACCTGTTCCCGTGCATATGACCTATAAAGCAATTTTGATGTCGTCATTGGTCCTTGGCTTCGCGCTGGGATCGGTCGGTTGCGAGCAAAAGGGCCCGGCCGAGCAGGCTGGACAAACGCTCGATCGAACCGTCGAGAAGACAGGGGACAAGATGGAGGACATCAAGGATGCAGCCACGAAATAGCGAGGAGCGTGCCGGGATGAAACGACCCTACAACGTCGGCCTGATGACCTCATTGATCCTGGTTTTTGCACTGGGGTTGCTCGGTTGCGAGCAAGAGGGTCCGGCCGAACGGGCCGGGCAATCGATCGATCGAACGGCTGAAAAGGCCGGCGACAAGATGGAGGAGGCCAAGGAAGCCGCTTCCGAGAAGGCGGAGGAGGCAGGTGCCTATATCGACGACGCGGCGATCACCGCCAAGATCAAGGCGGACTTCTTAGCCGATCCGTCGCTCGAGGTGTTTCAGATCAGTGTCACGACGACCGACGGCGTCGTCACCCTCAGCGGCGAAGTCGACTCGCAGGCGAGTATCGACAGGAGCCAAGCTATCGCAAGCGGAGTCGAGAACGTCAAATCGGTGCGGAACGCGCTGATGGTCAAGGCCGCCGAATAGCGTTGCGACTCCATCTGAAAAACAGAAGGAACGAACCGCTCCTCGGAACGCCCAGGGCGTCCGAGGAGCCCCGACACCCACGAGAGGAAACGCAGATGGACGCCGAATTCAAAACGAGAACCCCGCAACTGAAGAATCGGGTCGTAAAGGTCGCCAAGTACTATCATCCACACACTTGGAAGGAGAAGGGTCTGTGGTGGACGGCGGGGCTATTCCTGGTGACCTACCTGGTGGTCATGGTCATCCTGAGCCTCCTATGGTCGCGCTCGCCCGGATCGATCGATGTCAATGAAATCGCCATGCAGCAGGTCGAACAGGATTCGACCAAGCTGGTGCCCGGAACCATGACCACGACCGCGGCGATCGGGATCGCCGAGACACTCTTGAATAAATCGGGTGGCTACCTGACGAACGACATTGCGCCTCCGGGGATCTTTCTGGACAATATCCCAAATTGGGAATTCGGCGCATTAACCGAGCTTCGCGATTTATCCCGCGCTTTACGCAATGACTTCAGCCGTGCGCAGACGCAATCGGTGGAAGACGTGGATCTCCAGATCGCGGAGCCGAAGTTCAACTATGATTCACAATCCTGGATCTTCCCGTCATCCGAGTCCGAGTATCGTGACGGGATCGCGGCTCTGCACCGCTATCTGACACGACTCGGCGACGATAAAAACGGCGACGGTGAATTCTTCGCCCGGGCCGACAATCTGGCGGCCTATCTGCAAGTCGTTGCAAAGCGGCTCGGCAGTCTTGCACAGCGGTTGTCCTACGCCGTCGGCCAAGCCCCGCTCGATACCGCCTTGGCCGGCGACGCGGCCGCAACGCAGGCATCGCCGGGCGCCAGGCAAACCTGGAATAAGACCCCCTGGCTCGAGATCGACGACGTCTTCTTCGAGGCACGGGGCTATACCTGGGCACTGCTGCGCACACTCACCGCCATGGAGGCAGACTTCGGCCCGGTGCTCGAGGACAAGAACGCTCTCGTGTCGCTTAAGCAGATCGTGCGGGAACTGGAGAATACCCAAGACATGATCTGGAGCCCGATGATCCTCAACGGCACCGGATTCGGACCCATGAGTAACCATTCCCTGGTGATGGCCTCCTACATCTCGCGCGCCAATGCGGCGATCATCGATCTTCGTCGGCTCTTGATCGAGGGTTAGCGAAAATCCCGGCAAATGTGCCCTCCATCGGACGGAGGGTTCAGGTCTTGCGTCGGGCGACAGATTCCAGGATCGCCGGGATATCGATGTTGAATGCGGTCAGCTCGCGGTCGATCCTCGCCAGGTGATCGCGGTCGACTTCACTCCGACTGCGTCGATATGCAAGTGCGATTCTGCGGCGCTCGCGGATCAAACCCGTGACCTGCGAGACAGGGGCGTCGACCGATTCGGCCATGGATTGATTGGGCAGGATATTTCCACGACCACTCATCAAGTTGGGATGTAATAACCTCATCATCGCAGTCGCCCTCCTTCCGAATTGAACCTGTTTTCGATCGTGACCAATCTCGGCGAATGCCGCGACGGGCCGCACGGATCAACACGGACGCCACGCCGATCGGAGCGGCCCGACGGATCAACAGCGCTCGGGCGCGCTCGCCGGCGGGCGGATGGGCCGACGTGACAGCCTGACCTCGACGGCATGTTCACGGCGATCGTCCACCAATGGAATCGCCGGACCCGGTTGCTCGACGCCGTCCAATATCATCCGCGCCGCGTTCGGGCCTTCTGCCGTTTGAGTCACGGCAATCCGGTAGAGCGTCTCCCGATAACGGTAACGCAGCTTGAACCCGGCCCAATCGGCGGGGAGGCAGGGCGAAAGATGAAGTGTGTCCACGTCCAGCCGCAGCCCCAACAGCGATTCCAGGATCAGCCGATACATCCAGCTCGCCGAGCCGGTATACCAGCTCCAGCCGCCGCGGCCGATATGCGGCGCGACGCCGTAGACATCCGCTGCAACCACATAGGGCTCGACCTTGTAGATGGCGATGTCCTCGGGCGAGCGTCCGTGGTTGATCGGGTTGATCAGGGAGAAGAGCTCCCAGGCCTTGGCCGCATCGCCCAAACGCGCGAACGCCATCGTCGCCCAGATCGCCGCATGGGTGTACTGGCCGCCGTTCTCCCGCACTCCGGGAACGTACCCCTTGATATAACCGGGATTCAGATCGGAGGTGTCGAAGGGCGGGTCCAGCAGCTGGATCAACCCGGCGTCGCGGCGCACCAGGCGCGCGTCCAGCGCCGCCATCCCCGCGCGTGAACGCTGCCGATCGCCGGCCCCGGACAGCACCGACCAGCTTTGGGCGATGGAATCGATCCGGCATTCGTCCTGACTCGCCGAGCCCAACGGGGTGCCGTCATCGAAATAGGCGCGCCGATACCAGTCGCCATCCCAACCGTGCGCCTCGATGTTGCTGCGCAGCTCGGCGGCCTCGGTCAGGCAGCGCTCGACGAAGGGCGCATCGCCCTGCAATCGCGCCACGGCGCTGAACTGCGTCAAGACCTCGTACAGGAACCAGCCCAACCAGATACTTTCGCCTCGACCCTGAATCCCGACCAGGTTCATCCCGTCGTTCCAGTCGCCGGATCCCATCAGCGGCAGTCCATGCTCGCCGAACCGAAGACCGTGCAGGATGGCACGCACGCAGTGCCGGTAGAGACTCGCCGATTCCTCGGACTGTGCGGGGAGATCGTAATAGGAGTCGTCCTGCCCGCTGACCAGGCGGCCCTCCAAGAACCGGGTCGTTTCGTCCAGGACGCCGGTGTCGCCAGTGGCCAGCACATAGCGGCAGGTCGCCAGCGGGAGCCAGAGATAATCGTCGGAGCACCGGGTGCGCACCCCGCGGCCGGAGGGCGGATGCCACCAGTGCTGGACATCGCCTTCGGGAAACTGGCGCCCGGCGCAGAGCAGCAGGTGCTCGCGAAGCAGTGACGGCTCGGCATGGACGAGCGCCATCGCGTCCTGCAACTGGTCGCGGAACCCGAAGGCCCCGCCGGACTGGTAGTAACCGCTGCGCGCCCACAACCGGCAGGCCAGGGTTTGATAGAGGAGCCAGCCGTTGGCCAGGACGTCGAGCGCGGCGTCCGGGGTCTCCACCTGCACGGCGCCCAGGGTGTGCGTCCAATGCGCGTGTATCGCCTCCAGGACGGATCGGGCGGCGGACGCCCCGCGGTAGCGCTGCAAGAGCGCACCGGCATCGTCGGCACCGCGCCGACCGACCACGCCCAGCCGGAAGACGATCTCATGGGTTTGCCCGGGGGCCAAATCGACCATGACTTGGAGTGCGGCACAGGGATCGAGCGCTGCGCCGACCTTCCCGGAAAGCCGCGATCGCGTCAGCGCGGCCGGTGCGCCGAGGGTCCCGTTGCGCCCGATGAATTCAGTCCGGTCGCCGCTGAGGGTCCGGGTCGGATCGTCCACGTCGAAAAAGGCGAGGTGATCGGCGAACTCGGTGTTGTAGGGGTTGCGCGCGAAGAGCGCGCCGCTGATCGGATCGATCTCGGTGATGACATGCAGGGTCGACTTGGGCCGCAGATCCCCGAGCACCCATTCCACATAGCCGGTCGCGGACAGCCGGCGGGCCTGACCCGAACGATTGCGCAGCTTGAGCACCGAGAACTTGATCGGTGCGTCCACCGCGACATAGACCCACAACTCGGAGGCGATGCCGTCCTCGACGTGCTCGAAGACGCTGTAGCCGAAGCCGTGCCGACTGACGTATTCCGACGCACCGCCCGCGGGCAGCGGCGCGGGCGACCATAGGTGACCGCTCTCCTCGTCGCGCAGATAGAAGGCCTCGCCGCTCGCATCGCCGACCGGGTCGTTGTGCCAGGGCGTGAGGCGGAAGGCGTGGGCGTTCTCGCTCCAGGTGTAGGCCATGCCGCTCGCCGAGACGACCGTCCCGAAGTGCGGATTCGCCAGGACGTTGACCCAGGGTGCAGGCGTCCTTCGGCCGGGCAGGGTCGTGACGATGTACTCGCGCCCGTCGGGGGTGAAGCCGCCCAGGCCATTGTCGAAGAGGAGCGGCGGACGCCCGGCCTGCGTGGCCTCACCGGCGGATTCGGGCTCGACACCGGGACTCCGTTCGGCGACACGGCCGCGGGTCGGGCGGAGGGGCGGGACAAGCGCTTGCGGCGGAGCACGCCGACCGAGCTGTTCGACCAGGGTGCCCCGTGAATCGCTGAGGATGACCCGTGCCACGGTCTGGAAGAGGATGCGGTCCTCGTTGGAGATCTGGTCCGCCGGGCGGACGAAGATGCCGCCGGGCCGATCGATCACGTGCGCCTCGGCGCCCGCGGCGATCAGCCCCAGGATCTGATCCTGGAGCTGCTGGCGGTAACCGGCACGATCCTCGTTCCAGATCACCAGATCCACCGTCAATCCCTTGAGGCGCCAATAGGCATGCGCCTGGACCAATTGATGGACCAGCTCGATATTCTCCGGGTCGCCGATCTGCACCAGCACCATCGGCACATCGCCGGACACCGCATGGCTCCAGAGCCCGGATTGCCCGCGCCGGTTCTGCACGAGCACGCTCGGCTCGGCGCGCAGCGAGGCATTGGCGTAGAGGATCGAGCTGGCCAGGCGTCCGTAGAGCTGCACGTCGGACTGGCTGGCATTGATCTGGCGCAGCACCACCTGACTGTGGGTCCAGGCCAGATCGAAGACGCGATCGGCGAGTCGCTGATCCCGGTATTTCTCCACGAGGCTCACCGCGACCTCGCGATCCTCGCCGATGCCGGTGACCCGATCGATGGTCGCGGATTGATCCGGATCCAGTGTGATGGCGTAGCGGATGACGACGACGGGATCCAGCACCGATCCGGCGCTGCCCGACAGGGTCTCGTACCCGTGCATCGCCTGCGGATCGGCGGCGCTGCGGTCGCGCCCGATAAAGCGCATCCGGTCCGTCTCGTAGGACGGTGTGCCGCACTCGGCCCCACGGACCACCATCAGGTGGAACATCCAGGGCGTCGACTCCTCCCGCGAGCGCGGCCGGCGGGTGCAGAGGATCGCCGGTTGCGGGTCGAGCAGCTCGGTCTGCACGAAGAGGTTGCTGAAGGCCGGATGCGACGCATCCGCGGCGGGCGGGGCGAGCACGACCTCGGCGTAGCTGGTGATCTCGATGACCCGACGGCTGCGCGAGCGATTGGTCAGGCGCACCCGGTGCAGCTCGATATCGTCTTCCGGCGAGACGGCGATCTCGGTATAGGACTCGATCCCCCGATCGCGGCGACGAAACTCGGCGCGACCCTCCGAGAAGATCGCCTCGTAGCTGTCCGGCTGTTTGAGTGTCGGCTGATAGGCGGTCGACCAGAAGTCGCCGCTCGCCAGGTCGCGCACGTAGCAGAAGGTGCCCCAGTGGTCGCGGGTGGTGTCTTCGTGCCAGCGGGTGACGGCCAGATCCTTCCAGCGACTGTAGCCCCCGCCCGCGTTGGTGACCATCACATGGTAGCGGCTGTTCGACAACAGCTTCACCTCGGGAATGGGCGTGTCGGGACTGGTGAACACGCGCATCTCCGCCTCCTGGCCGCTGGAGGTGGTGCGGATGTCGGTGGGCTCGCCGGTCGCGTGCAGATAGAAGGAGGGTGTCTTGGGGATGCGCTCCTGCAGCAGCAGGGCGGTCGCCTGAAACATCGGTGCCGCCATGAAGCGCCGCTGCATCGGACGGTCCAGGAGTAAGTACGCCAGCGACAGGAAACTCATGCCTTGGTGATGGGCCATGAAGGAGCGCACCACCGCGCTTGTTTGCCCGCGGGGCAACCGGGACGGCGTGTAGTCGATCGCCTCGTAAAAGCCGTAACGGCCTTCGAATCCGCTCGCACCGAGCCGCTGGAGATTCCGGCACGCCGCCTCGGGCGCCACCATCAGCGCGAGTGCGGAGGCATAGGGCGCAATCACCAGATCCTCGGCCAGCCAGCGTTTGAGCCCCAAACCGGGCACGCCGAAGGCACGGTACTGATAGTTCAGATGAAGATCGACGGTGTTGTAACCGGACTCGGACACCCCCAGGGCACGCCGCGCAGTTTCCCGTACTCGATCTGCCGAGCCACCGCTGTCCGATAGGTCTGGTCGAGCAGGGTGTTGTCGTAGGTCGGCATCACCAGCAAGGGCATGAGGTACTCGAACATGGAGCCGCTCCACGACAGGAGCGTCGAATCGCCGGCTGCAACAGTCAGCAGGCGCCCCAGGGCGAACCAGCTCTCCTGCGGCAGATCGCCCTGCGCAATCGCCACGAAACTGCCCAACCGCGCCTCCGAGGCCAGCAGGTCGTAGAAGCTCGCATCCTTCCGCCGCTCGGCCACGTTGAAGCCGATCGCCAACAGATGCCGGGACGGGTCGTAGAGGAAATCGTAGTCCGCTTGGGCCAGCTCGCCGGCTTGCATGGCCAGGTACTCGAGCCGGCCGATTCGCTCGCGCGCCGCACCGCCGGCGTTGTGGTCCGCCTCGAGCCCGGCGAGCTGACGCAGCGTCAGGGACAACGCATACGAGCCTTCCGCGCCGACCGGAACCGGAGTCTCAACCAAAGTCGCAACCGGGGTCGCCAGCGCGGGAACGAGCAACAGCAGATCATCCAAAACGGCGCGGCATTGGCGGGCCAAGGCCCCGGCCCAGTCGCTCGCGGCACCCGTGGTGTCCGCATCCAACGCCGACACCGCGGCATCGGCCGCCGCCGTCAGCGACTCGAGACACCGGCATGCCGCCGCCAGCGTGGCGGGGGGCGAGCGCGAGGCCGACTCCAGGATCTGCTGAAACGGCGCGAGCGCGGCCTGCGAGACACCGTATCGATGCGACTCGGGACCGGCGTCGAGCGCGTCCGCCAGGATCCCGAAGCTGTCCTCGATCCCGTCCAGCCAGCGCGGGTTGAGCACGGGCGCGTCGATCAGCGCAAGCAGACCCGGCTGCAAGGTCAGCAGATGACCCGCGAGATTGCCGCTGTCTACCGACGAGATATAGAGCGGGGCGAGCGGCTTGAGGGTTTGGGTGTCGTACCAATTGAAGAAATGGCCGCGATAACGCTCCATGCCGGCCATCGTGTCCAGCGCGCGGGTCGTGCGCTCGATCAATCCGCTCGCCGGCAGATAGCCGAAATCATACGCGGCCAGATTCGCGAGCAGCGACATGCCCATGTTGGTCGGCGAGGTGCGATGCGCGACCACGGCCACGGGATGTTCCTGGTAGTTGTCCGGCGGCAGCCAATGGTCCTCCGGGCCGACGAAGCGGTCGAAGAAGGCCCAGGTCTTGCGGGACAGGGTGCGGAGGAAGCGCACTTGCTCGGCCGTCAGACGGGCCTCGCGAGGCGCCAAGGGGCGGCTGATCCACCAGGCGATGGCGGGCGCGGCCAGCCAGAGCAACAAGATCGGTCCCGCGACGAGCAACACGGCGGGATCGAGCCAGGCCAGCGCCGACGCGGTGACCAGGGCCAGCGCGGGGGCGATCCACATCCTCCCGTGAAAGGCGACGAGGTCCCGGCGCGAGCGCTCCGGATCACCCGACGAGGTCCATTCGAGCAGTCGTCGATGACTGACCCGCATCCGCCAGAGGGTGCGGACCATGGCATCCAGGCCGATGTATCCCTCGTACGGAAGACAGGCGACGGTGAACAGCGCCTGCTCCAGCTGACGGATCGCCGTGCGGAGCGCGGCGGCAAGATGATCGGGCCAGCGCACGTCGCCCGGCTTCTGCAGGCCGTTCAGGAGCGCGGTCAGCAACGAGGGGATCAACGAAATCCCGAGCACGGCCAAGGTCCAGAGCCCGGGGGCTGCCGTGAGCGTCCACCCCAGCACGAAGAGGAGCGTCAGGGCCGCCGGCACGAGGCTGCGCCGCAGATTGTCGGCCAGCTTCCAGCGCGACAGCGCCGAGAGGGGGTTCCGCCGCAGGCGGCCGTCGAGACCGGGAACACGCGGCGAGAGCCAGCGGGCGATTTGCCAGTCGCCCCGCATCCAGCGGTAGCGGCGGGTCACGTCCGCGCTGTAACAGGCGGGATAGTCTTCGTACAACTGCACATCGGAGACCAACCCGGAGCGGGCATGGCAGCCCTCCAGCAGGTCATGGCTGAGGATGCGATTTTCGGGGAAACGCCCCGTCAGCGCCTGCTCGATGACATCGACATCGTAGATGCCCTTGCCGATGAAGGAGCCTTCATGAAACCAATCCTGGTAGACATCGGAAACGGCATGGGTATAGGGATCGATGCCGGCGTCGTCCCCGTACAGCCGCGCATACCGCGACCGATTGGCACCGGGCAGACTCACGGCCACGCGCGGTTGCAGAATGCCGTAGCCCTCGGAGACCACCTGTCGGTCGGGATCGTAACGTGCCTGATTGAGCGGATGTGCCAGGGTACCGACCAGCTCCAGTGCGGCATCGCGCGGGAGTTGGGTGTCGGTGTCCAGGGTAATGACGTAGCGCACGCTCGGCAGGATCCTCGTCTTGCCCACGATCGTTGCGAAGCGATCGGCGTCCCCGCCGCGCAACAGTGCGTTCAAATCGGCGAGCTTGCCGCGTTTGCGCTCGTAACCCATCCAGATCCGCTCTTGCGGATTCCAGCGGCGCGGGCGGTGGAAGAGGAAAAAGCCATCGCCACCGTCGCGCGGGTATTTCGCGTTCAGGGCCTCGATCCCTTCGACGGCAAGCCGGACGAGCGTCTCGTCTTCGGGCTGCGTCTGCTCCGGCGCATCGCGAAAATCGGTTAAGAGCCCAAAGTGCAGGCGGTCGTCCCGATTCGCCAGGAACCGCACCTCCAGCCCTTCGAGCAACGCCTCGATGCCCGCCGCGCCGGTGAGCAGGGTCGGGGTCACCACCAGGGTGCGCGATTCAGTCGGAATGCCCAGTGAAAAATCCAGGCGCGGCAGCGGATAGGGTGTCGCGAACAAGGTGGCCAGCCAGTTCACCAGCGCCACACCGAGCTGACTGGTGCCCAGCACGACAGGCACCGCGAGGAGCAGGAGCAGCCAATCCGGCAGGCTATCGGAGAGCGCCAGAAGCCCGCCGGTGAAGAGCGCCGTCAACAGGAAGATCGCACCCAAATAGAGGAACAAGGGAAACCGCCGACCCCGCCGTTGCAGCGATTCCAGGGTGCAGAGGCAGGCCCGCGCCCGGCGCTCCAGCCGCGGCAATCCGCGATCGATCAGATAGAACCCAACGTGCGCCGCACGCTCGGCGCCATCGTTCGCGACCGCGCCTTCGCGTGCCAGCTCGACCGCCTGGAGAGCCACCTCCGCCTCGGACAGGGCGCTGTTCTTCGCGACCTTCTCCACGACGTGCCGGTAACGATCGCGGGTGGCAAAGTCCATCCGGCCGTAAATCCCGCCCGGATCGCCGCGCAAGGTCTGCTCGACCAGGCTCATGGTTTCCACGAATTCGCGCCAATCCGTCGCCCCGAGGAAACGCAGACTGCCGATGCTGTTGCCGATGGAGACTTGGTCGGCGGCCTGTTGCTGGTTCTCCGACTGCACCCGCTGTTCGATCCTCAGACCCGACTCGGCCAACTGCTGCTCGATCCAGGTCAGCGGTAGCGCCAAGGCGGAGCTCTGGCCCTGTAGTCGGCGCGCCAACTCCGCGACAAAGGCGCTCGACAGCGGCGGGTTCGAGCGCGCCATGTCGGCGATCACCAGGATCAGATTCTTCGGATCCTGCTCGACCATCGCCATCATCCGATCGGCCCAGACATCGGCCAGGTTCTGGTCCGTCCGGCTGGCCGCGATGAGGACCGCAACGCGGCGCAGATTCTCGATCAGCGCCAGTCGCAGCATGATCGGGATGGCCCACAATTCGCCCAGCCGCAGGGTGGTGACCGTCTGATAGGCCGCGACGAAACGGTTGAGGTTCTCCGGGTCGACCCGACCGTCGCCATGGGCGATGATCTCGAGCGCGAGGTCATAGACGCGCGGCAGTCCGGCGGACGGCCCGTGAAGCAGGCGCGGCAGTTGGCGGCTGTAGCCCTTCGGGAGATGTCGCTTGGCGGTGCGGATCTGATCTTCGATCAGATAGAAGTTGTCGAGCAGCCATTCACCGGCCGGCGCGATCCGGCGGTTCTCCGTGACGGCGGCCATGAGCAATGGGCAGACACCGATCAGGATGGTTTCGTTCTCGGTCAGGCGAGCGAGCAGACGGTCCGGTGGATGTCCGGGCATCAAGGTATGCGCATCGGCGAGGCGCTTGCCGTGCTCTTCCATCTGAACGGCGCTGAAGAGCTCCGAGCGCAACGGCGGCTCGTCGCCGACAGACGCCTTGGTCAAACCCCTACCGGGAAGCCATCTCCTGAATTGGAGCAGGGTGTCGCGAATCGCCAAATGACTCTCCTTCAAACGTGCGATCTCCGACGCGGAGAGGCCATCCTCCGCGGACGAAGGTCACGCTCGACGGCCTGTTCATCCAACCGGCCAGGGTGGACAACCGCTGTAGGGTGGACAAGCGCAGCGCAGTCCACCGAGCCATGCACCGACACTGGTGGACTGACTGGTGGACTGCGCTGCGCCGGTCCACCCTACGGTTGCGTTTCATGCAACGCGATGGACTGACGTTTTACTTATAATGCGACTTGAACGTATTGAAGGAGTCCTTGAAGGCATCCCAAGCCCGCTCGGTTTCCAATTTGAGCTGCTCCCAGTTGCTTTCCGTAGCGGCCTGCATCTCCTCCAGCCGCTTTTCGCCTTCCACACGCGCAGCGCGTAACGACACGAGCTGCTCCTCGTATTTCACCTTGGCCTCTTCCTTGATGTCGTGCGCCTTTTCCTGAAACACGTCGATTTCGGCATTCCAGGCGTCGATCCGCGTCTTCATGTCTGCACTAAACAACCACCGGCTAAAGCCGGTGGGTTTGCCTCACGGACTGAAAGTCCGGATACGCGTCGACTGAACGACGCGTCGAGGGCTGGCACTTCGAGCAATCCTCTACACCTCCCTGCGAGGGTGAGTTCTGGCCGGACGACTGCCACAACAACCACACGGCCAGCCGAACCGGAGGCATGCCCGACCATGTCGGCGGTCCATCAGACCGAGACCGGTCCTTAACGGTGGCCGACGTCGCTGTTACCGATGGCCCGCAAACAGCCTGGATGAAATCTGCCCGCCTGAAAGGCGGGGGTTTTAACCTTGGATATCGAAATAAATTCGTCTTTCGTCAGCATGGGTTCTTGCTCCTGTTCCTGATCGTCAACCCGGCGAAACGCCGGAATTCAAGTATCCGCTGGCCATTCCCTTGGCCGTCGAGCTCGCCGCGCCTACTTCTTCCAGTAGAAGTCCAAACGCGTTTGGCCGGAACCATCCGCCTTGAAGGTCTTGCGCTGAGTCTCGTCCTGACCGCGCACCCCGCTCGGGGTGACCTCAAGGCTGTAGTCGCCCGCCGGCAGTTGGGCGAGGAACCAAGGGCCTTTCGATTGGGCGCTCAAGACCGCCCCCCCTTGTGCATCCAGAATGTTCACTTGGACCGAGGAGAGATATTCGCCGCTGCCCTCCGTCGCGAAGAGCAGGCGCAGGTTGAACTGACTGGACAGGGCTTCGAGCTCGGTTCGCTCACTCACACCGATGCCGCCCGAGACGTAGCGAACATCGCCGTCGGTTCTGATCTCCGATGCGCTCTCCCCCGACGACTCCCGGCCTTGTGCAGCGGCATCCGGCGACGTCGGCGAGCCCAGGGCCTCGGCCGGCCGAATCCCATACTCCGCGGGCGCCTCCGCGAGCTGCACGTCCCGGGCACCGGAAGTCGGCGTCTCGCTGTTGCCCGATTGGACCGGTTCGGCGGACTGCACCGCAGCCCCGCCGAGCATCAACACCATCGCCGTCAGGAACTGCACATTTCTGTTGGTCATGTTAAAGGGCTCGTTTGCCGACGTAAAAGGGCCGGAAACACGCTTTCCGGAGATTGCATTGCACCGGACGGGAGACCGAGATTCCGGCCTTCCGAGGGATGAACCTCAAGTGTTTCTCGGCACAAGCAATAGCGCTGCGCCGGCCACGATCGAGGCCACGCCGGCCCAAATCGGGATATTGACCGTCTCGCGGTCCTGAACCGTCAACTCCAGCGGACCCAGTTGGGCCTGCGTGGTCTCCTTCGTATAGCTGAATCCGCCATAGGCCAATCCCAGACCACCGCCGATTATCAGCACGACACCGACCGTCTTGAGTGCGTTCATCTCATCTCCCGCTCTGGATATGCGTTCGCTGTCCGCACGATTAGCCGATGCGTATTCCGGACATGGAGCCGAGGAGCCCGAAAGCGGACAGCAGCCAAAGCACCACGAAGATCACGACCACCACATTCAGGATCTTCTTGATGGTTCCATCCATCGGAATGTAATTGTTGATCAGCCACAGGATGACCCCGATGACGACCAAAACGACGACCAAGTTGATTAAATTCATGTCTATTCTCCCATGATGGTTAAGAAGCCCTCGGGACGTGGTACCGTCGCGAACCGGCCGGTTTTCACGGCGCCCCTCTGCTCACGGTCGAGGAGGGTCATACAGGATGGAAGACAGGTTGACACGCGTTGCCGACCCGGTCTGTACGCCATCGCACATAACGGGGCCGATCGACGCGCTATGTTTGTTGGCGCACTGAATACGGGCGCTTTTTGACGTAAATGCTAAAGCTCGAAAGCTGACGGAGCCCCGCAGGCCGAGACGGGGTTCAGCGACCCATCGGGATCATGGCTTGGCGCTGGACGGCAAACCTTCGCCCCCAGTGTCCCACGGCAACGCGCCGCGCTTGCCGAGTGTTTCCGCTCCAACCGGCCTAAGAGGAGACCGCCCGTGCAACCCGAGAAGAATTCCACTCTGTTCGACAATCGTCTTCTCGCCTCGCTGCCGGACGAGGATCATCGGCAGGTGCTGAAACGCTGCGAGTCGGTCGAGCTTGCGCGCGACGAGGTGATCAACGAACCCGGCGAGCAGATCCGCCACGTCTACTTCCCCACCGATTGCTACTTTTCGCTGGTGACGCGACCGATCGATCACGCCGGTCTGGAGGTCAGACTGGTCGGCAGGGAGGGAATGGTCGGGACACCGCTGGTCTTGGGGATCGACGTGACGCTGCTGCGCACCGTTGTCCGCGGCGCGGGTCCCGCTTGGCGCATGACCGCGGAGCGGTTTCCCGAAGCACTCAGAAAGAGCACGGCGCTGCAAATCACGCTGAACCGCTATCTCTTCGTGGTGACGAACCAGGTCGAGCAGATGGTTGCCTGCACCCGGTTCCATGTGCTGGAAGCGCGTCTCGCCCGCTGGTTGCTGATGACTCAGGACCGGGCGCATTCGGATCACTTCCATGCCACCCACGAGTTCCTGGCCCTTCTACTCGGGGTGCGCCGGGTCGGTGTCACCAAGGCCGCGACGGCGCTGCAACAGCGCAATCTCATTCACTACAGCCGCGGCGACATCCGCGTTCTCGATCGAGCCGGCCTGAAAGCAGCAGCCTGCGGGTGTTACGGGGAGTCGGAAGCCCTGTACGAGCGATTCATGGGCTGAGAGACGATAGGTCACCCGCGCGCGATCCGGAGTCGCGCGCGGGCGGTTGAACCGGCAGGGTGTCACGGGAACCGAGCGGATGCCGACGTGTGTCGCACCAGACTCGGTTTAGCGTTAGGAACGGTTGTTGTTTCCAAAATTATCTCGTCACAGATTTCTAAGATTCGCTCACCTGACTCCCGCCGATCTTTCCGCACTGCGGCACCGGCCGAGAGGCGGCGGAAGGGTCCGTTCTTGCCCCAAACCGGCCATAACGCTAACCGCAACCCGAGCCGAACGGCGGCGAGACTGAATTCAGGGTTCCCGCCGTGGCGCGTTGATGAGAGTAATCAGTGCGCAATGGTGCTGAACACTTCCGCGGCGGACAGTCCCGCGTCAACGCCCGTTCAGGTCGCACCCATCGCGACGAGCTGAGTGCTTTTTGGACCAAGCGGTTGGTTCTACAGCGTCGAAGTATCCCCTGGTTTGCTCGACACATCATTGGAGATCTCGGCCGCTCGTTCCCCTCGCCGGATACTCCTCAGGCTTCAGGTCCCCGCAGGCGGCGTGCGGGCGCCCAACCGATAGGAGCGAGGCGTCTGGCCTGCCCAGCGCTTGAATGCCCTTGTGAAGCCGCTTTGCTCGGCGAAACCCGTCAGGAATGCGACTTCGGCAAGACTGTAGTCAGTTTCAGCAAGCAATCTTTGGGCAAGATCCTTTCGAGCCATGTCGACCACGCTCTGAAACGAATGTCCCTGCTCAGAGAGTCGTCTCTGCAGCGTTCGGGCACTCACCGCGAGCTCTGAGGCGATGGACGACACCGTGGGCACACCTTCACTGAGTACGGCCGCAACGGCGCGCCGTACGCGAAGTTCGAGGTGAACCTCTTGTGTCAGCGACGCCAGTTGCTGCTCGAGATGACGATCAAAGAATCCAACAATCGTCTCGTCACCGAGTCGATTTGGCGCATCGATACTCTCATCACTGACCAAGAGCGCATCGCGCCCGGATTCGAAGTGAACCGGACAGCCGAAATGTGATTCATAAACCGAGACATCGCCTCTCGGTGCATGCTTGAAATGGACTGCCAGCGGCACGAAGGCCCTAGTGCTCACCTCTCTGCTGATCGTGTCGACGGCCGACAGGCTCGCCTCGTTCGACAGCAGCATGCCTATCCGGCCATCGCCAGCCTTTTCAAGGTTGAAAAACAAACCGTCGCAGGTGCGCTCAAGCGAGTAGGTCTCTGCAGCGCCAAGGACATGGCCATACCGCTCTGATCTCGCGAAGGAGCCACGCAGCGTTGGCGCCGATTTCCAGGCGAGACCAAAGGCACCGTACTCGTCGCTGCGCATCGCCGCACCGATTCGGAGCGGGAGCGAGAGACCATTGGGATCGCGGTCGGCCAGTACGGCAAAGAAGTCGTAGTACGCAGCCGACGACACCATGCGGGTCGGATCGATCGACCCCTCCGGGTCAAGGCCGAGCTGTTCGACAAGGTCCGCGGTGTCAACACCGGGGCTCGCCTGGCCGACGACTTTATAGACATAGAGAGCGGTGAGCTGGCTCATTCGAATACCCGGGCGAAGAGAGACAACAGGTTCGTGTCTGACGCTTCAGAACAGACGGCTCAAAATCCGACTTGGCGCACTTGGCCAAAACGTTGGCAGCACCGGCAAAGAACGAAACCCGCGGGCTCACGATCATGTGCTCGCACGTCCGCCAACCTCTGGGAGCAACCATATGAACACGCAAACCGACAGCGCCAACAGCAATGACCTCGTCCTCGTCCTGGGCGCCACCGGCAAAACAGGTCGCCGTATCGTTCCTTCACTGAAGAACCTGGGCGTCCCCGTGCGGCTAGGCTCGCGATCGGCCTCGCCCTCCTTTGACTGGAACAATGCCGCTAACTGGGATGAATGTCTCGAGGGAGTGACCAAGATCTACATCAACTATGCACCCGATCTGGCGATGCCTGGCGCGACCGACGCGATCAGCGAACTGGTCCGCCGGGCACGATCGGCTGATGTGAAGCACCTGGTGCTGCTATCGGGTCGTGGCGAAGCGGAAGCCCAAGCCTGCGAGGCGATTATCCAGCACAGTGGCATTGACTGGACCATCGTTCGCGCGAGCTGGTTCAACCAGAACTTCTCGGAAGGGACGTTTATCGACATGGTGCGGGCCGGGCAGATCACCCTGCCCGACGTGTCAACGCCGGAGCCCTTTGTGGATGTCGATGACATTGCAGAGGTTGCGGTTGTGGCCTTGACCCAGCCAGGTCACGCCGGCGAGCTCTATGAACTGACAGGGCCACGGATGCTGACCCTGGCCGAGGTCGCCGAAGAGCTCTCGAAGGCGACCGGTCGGACGATCCAGTACAGGCCGGTAACGCACGACGCCTTTGTACAAGGCGTCGCCGATTCTGGTGCACCACAGGATGTGTTGTGGATGCTCGACTATCTGTTCGCGACGGTATTGGACGGGCGCAATGCCTACCTGACAGACGGTGTGCAACGTGCCCTCGGTCGGGAGCCGAAGGACTTCGCCGACTACGCCAGAGAGATCGCCGCAACCGAGACCTGGAACGCCGCGGCGTGATACCGGGGCGTGATGGCAGGGCGGGCGTTGCAACGGTGCAAAGCCCGAATGTTTCCCAAACCTCAAGCCACATCAGATCGGAGCGTGCATCATGACTGTACTGGAACTTATCTTGATCCTGGCGACGTTATTCTGTGCCTTGACAGCAGGTTTCGCCTTCGCCTTCGCAACCGTGGTGATGCCCGGGCTCGGAAAGCTGGGCGATCGAGCATTTATCCGAGGGTTTCAGGTGATCGACGGCGTCATCCAGGCCGGCCAGCCCGTCTTCGGCCTGGTCTGGATAGGCTCTACGGTGGCGCTGCTGCTGTCGGCGGTGATGGGAGCCCTGCAACTTGACGGCATCGAGCGGGTTCTCCTTGTCGGCAGCGCGCTCATCTACGTCGTAGGCGTGCAGGTGCCGACGTTCAGAATCAATGTGCCGCTGAACAACGCGCTTCAAAGGCTGGATGTCGACGCGATGGATGAGGATGCGCTGGCACCAGCCCGGCGCGACTTCGAAGCCCGCTGGGTCAGATGGAACGCGATCAGAACCGTCATCGCATCGCTGATCAGTGTGGCATTGATGTTCGTCTTGCTGTGGCTTTAACCTGACTCGCCCGGCGCTCACGGGACGCTCGGGCATGCACTGGCGCGAAGCTGCGCTGCTCGACACTCCGATTCACCCCCTGGGCGCGCGCTCTTCGTTCTTTTGCGGTAAGGCAATCCGAGGGCATCGCGAACATAAACACCCTGCTTCCCAGATTGCCCAATCATCGATCGGTCGTTTGGCGGCATTTAGCGCTGCTTTTGAGGAGCCGCTTGTGGCGGTAAGCGACCCAGACCTGCCGCTCGGCGCCTCGACCTGAGCGACCGCTTCGGACGCTTATGCAAAGCTCGCGATTATGCGGAGTTTAGATCGTGAAGCGCGTGCCGAGTGAGGCAAGGTGCGGCTTGGCGGGCAAGATGGGCATTGAATCCTCGACATAATCGCTGCGACGTCCTGAAGTGGTCGGCCCACTTGTCAGGAGGCGGTAAGTGTCAAGGTAGTTGTCGCATCAATCATGTCATGTTCGTGTCGGCCTTCTCCTGTTCACGAGGGGGTTTTCCCGGGTTGAGCAAGACCGAAGCGGGCGGCGTCCAATTGCGGGTGGGTCCGGACCAGCGCGTCGGGTTGTCGTCTCTGGCGGCTTGATAGAGCGCGTCGCGCCGTGCCAGCAGGTCGACATCCTCGCCGCGATGGCGCTGTGCCGGGGTGACGAACTTCAGCGCGCTGTGCAGGTGGATGGTGTTGTACCAGGCGGTGAATGTCGTCATCCAGCGGCGTGCCGCCTCGACGCCGTCGAAGGGATCGGAGGGGAAGTCCGGGCGACCCTTGACGGTGTTGAACAGCGACTCCGAGTAGGGGTTGTCGTTGCTCACGGCCGGGCGACTGAAGGACGGCACGACCCCGAGGCGTTGGAGCATCACCAGCATGGTGGCGCCTTTCATCGGCGAGCCGTTGTCCGAGTGCAGGACCAGTGTGCCTGGGTGCACGCCTTCACGCAGGTAGGCCTTCTGGAAGACGCCGGCGGCGTGCGCGGCGGACTCCTGCGGGTAGACCTCCCAGCCGACGATCTTGCGGCTGTAGACATCCATGATCAGGTACAGATAGAAGAACATCCCCTGCACGGTACTGGCCAGGTAGGTGATGTCCCAGCTCCAGACCTGATTCGGCCCGGTCGCCTCCAACGGCTGCGGACGCAGGCGTGCCGGCGCCTTGACGCGACCGCGGCGGGCGAGTTGCCCGGCGTCGCGCAGCACGCGGTAGAAGGTCGACTCGGAGGCCAGGTAGCAGCCCTCGTCGGCCAGCGCCGGGACGATCTGATGCGGACTCAAACTCGCGAACCGGGGCGCGTTGGCGGCTGTGAGGACGGCTTGCCGCTCGCGGGGCGAGAGCCGATTGGCCGGGGTGCGCACGGCGCCTTCGGTCCGGTGCTCGCGCGTGCGCCCATCGCCGCCGATCGCGCCGTCGCGACGCCAGCGCTGCAGGGTGCGCTCGGACAGCCCCACGGCGGCGCAGGCGCGACTCAGGCGGGCGCCCTCGGCACAGGCTTGCTCGATGTACTCGCTCACTTGTACGCGCCGCTCATAGGTGAGCGAGCGTCCTCTGGCTCCTCCCAGATCGCCCGGACTTTTTTTTGGAGTACCAGCAACGTGGCGGCTTCGGCCAAGGCCCGGTCCTTGCGCTGCAACTCCCGACCCAGGCGCAGGATCTCCGCCTGCTCGGCGCGCCGCTCGGCCCGCTCGGTCTTGCTCGCCAAGGGCGCATTGGCGTGCTGGCAGGTCGTGCGCCACGCGCTGATCTGCTCGGCGAACAGGCCCTTGCGTCGACAGTACGCGCCCAGCTCCAACTCGTTGAGGGTGGCGGTCTCCACCACCACGGCAAACTTCTCCTCGCTGTCGAGCGTTGCGTCAGGCACCGTCGATGCCCGCGGTCGACGGGCCCGACCCAGCGCCTCGCGCCGCCAGCCGTAGAGGGTGTCGCGCGGGATGCCGGTTTGCGCGGCCAACTGCGGCACGCCGACGTTGTTGGGCGGCAGCAGCTTCGTCAGGATGCTGTCTTTCAGCTCACTCGAATAGGTCGTCATGTCGGTCGCCTTGTCATGCCTCGGGGCGCTTGCGTCGCGCCCTCCGGGGTCAGCCGTTCAGTCGCCCTTCGGGCTCCTTCCCGGCTGACTCCGGAGGGCGCAAAGCCCCGGGTCGGTGATGCCCCATCCTCCCACACATTCTCCCAAAGGGAGGCGACATCTATCCTGACACCTGGGGGAGGTTCGCATGAGCAACGATACACAGCTTCCGCTCTCGAAGGCAGATCGTCAGGCCCTCACTTCCGCTTCCGATCCCATCGGCGCAGAACTGCAGCGTTACGACGCGCATCTGCGTGACGTGCATGGCCTGGCACCCGGCACCCGAAGGGGCTACTTACGGATTGCGGGCCGGTTGCTGCATCAACATTTTGATGGTGATCACGTCGATATCGCCACGCTCCAGCCGTCCGACATCCGCCGGTTTCTCACCCACGAATTGATCGCGCGTCACACCCCCTCTCATGCTCACAGCGTGACCGGCGGGCTGCGCAGCTATCTGCGCTATCGCAGCACGCAGGGAGATGCGGTTGAGCCCTTGACCGCCGTCATCGCCTCCCCGGCGCACTGGACACTGGCGCACTTGCCGAAGGCGCTCTCGCGCGAGGAGGCCGCACGCCTGCTCGACGCCTGCCAAGCGGTCCAGCGCTGGCCGAAACGTGGGTATGCCATGGCACGCTGCGCGCTGGACCTGGGTCTGCGGGCGGGAGAGATCGCCCCTTTTGATGATCAGCGACATCGATTGGCAGGCCGGGACGGTCACGCTGCGGGCCACCAAGTCGCGACGACAGGATGTGTTGCCTTTGCCGGTCGAAACCGGAGAGGTACTGGCCGACTATCTGATGCATGAGCGCCCCGGGAGTGCCGGCGCGGCGGTCTTTGTCCGTGCGCTCAAGCCGTACGATCGCCCCGTGACCTCGACTGCCGTCCAGAAGGTGATCACCCGCGCCTTGCGTCGCAGCGGGCTGCCGTATTCCGGCTCGCATGTGCTGCGGCACACCTTTGCGGCGGATCTCCTGGAGCGAGGCAGCTCTCTCAAGGAGATCGCCGATCTGCTGCGCCACCGCTCGCTGCGAACCACGCAGATCTACGCCAAGCTCGACACGCCGCAGCTGATCGGCGTTGCGCTGCCCTGGCCGGGGAGTGTGTCATGAGCACGACCATCCCTCTTCAGCAGCGCGTCGACGACTATCTGTCCGAACGCCGTCGGCTCGGCTTCGAGCTGCGCCCGCTCCACGGGCTGCTCACCGATTTCGCCACCTTCGTCGCCGAGCGCCATCACGACGGACCGCTGAGCATCGAGCTGATGGTCGAGTGGGCCCGAAAAGGGAAAGGAGGTCAGGGAACACGGGAAACCTGGTATCGGCGCCTGGCCAATCTACGCCCCTTCCTGCGCTATCTGCGCCAGTTCGAGCCGGACACCGAAATCCCCGAGGAGACGCTTTTCGGCCCGGCGCCCGGCCGCGTAGCACCCCACATCTACCGTGAGGAGGAGATCGTCGCGCTTCTTGCCGCCACCCGCACGCTCGGTCCACCCGGGTGCTTGCGTGCCGCGACCTATGAAACCTTGTTTGGCTTGATGGCGGCAACCGGGCTGCGCGTGTCCGAAGCCATTCACCTGCGCGAGGCCGATGTCGACCTCAAGCGCGGCCTGCTGACCGTGCGCGAGAGCAAGTGTGGCAAGTCACGCCAAGTACCCTTGCATCCCAGCACCGTCGAGGCGCTGACCCGCTTCCGCCAACGGCGTCGGCGCGAGATCCCAACGACGCCCGATCCGGCGTTCTTCACCGGCGCGCGTGGGTCGCTCCCGGGGCAACCCCTCGGCGAACGCCAAGTCCGTCGTGTCTTCAGTCAGTTGCGCGAGCAGCTCCACTGGGCCAATCGCGGCGCCCATGCCGCGCCGCGTCTGCATGATCTGAGGCATACCTTTGCCGTCAGACGCTTGATCGCGTGGCAGCGCGAAGGCTGCGATCTTGACCGGAAGATGCTGGCCCTCTCGACCTATCTGGGCCATGCCAACATTGGCTGTACCTACTGGTATCTCTCTGCGGTTCCGGAGCTGATGGCCGTGGCCGGTGCGAAATTCGAGCGCTTCGCCGCGCTCGAGGAGTGCCGGGATGCCTAAGCCTGCGTCGCCAGCTCCCTCATTCGCCGCCCTCGTGCAAGCCTACTTCACCGAGTATCTCACCCGGCAGCGGGCCTTGAGCCCACAGACCGTTGCCGCCTACCGTGATGCCATGGTGCTCTTTCTCCAATTCGCGCAGTCGCACCTGGGCAAGGCACCGGTTGCGATGACCCTCGCGGAGATCACCCCGGAACTGCTCACGGCATTCCTCGATCATCTTGAGCAACAACGCCGGAACTGCGTGCGCAGCCGAAACGCCCGCCTGGCGGCGCTGCGCTCCTTCTTAAAATTCGCCGCTCACCGGGATGTGGCGTCATTACAGATCGTCGAGCGCGCGCTCGGCATCCCCGTGAAGCGTTTCGAACGCCCCATGTTCGGCTACCTCTCCGCGGAGGAAATGCAGGCCGTGATCCATGCGCCACCGAGTACCTGGTTCGGTCAGCGTGATCACCTGCTCCTGCAGCTGCTCTACAATACCGGGGCACGGGTCTCCGAGATCACGCAGGTCAACGTCGGCGACGTCGTCTTGGAGGAACACGCCGCCTGCGTGCATCTGCATGGCAAGGGGCGCAAGCAGCGCAGCGTTCCGCTCTGGCGCTCCACCATCAAGGCCATCCGCGCCTGGCTGAAACAAAACCCCGACCTTGGCGCCGGATCTCCGTTACTACCCAACCGAAACGGGCAGGCCATGACGCGGACGAATGTCTCGCTACGCTTGGAAGCGGCCGTGCAGACAGCCTCCAAGCGCTATCCCGCATTGGCTAGTCGCGCCATCTCGCCGCACACGATTCGACATACGACGGCCATGCACCTGTTGCAGGCGGGCGTCGACATCAGTGTCATCGCACTCTGGCTCGGACACGAAAGCCCGGTGACAACGCATCAGTACATCGAAGCCGATTTGGCGATGAAAGAGCACGCGCTGGCCAAGCTCCAGGAGCCGGACACGGTGCTCCATCGCTACCGGGCACCCGACAGCCTGATCGAGTTCCTGACGACCCTGTGATTATGAGAAGCTCGCAGCGTACCTTGACCGCCTGCCGACGGCGGTCAGTGAGTCCTGCCAAAGCCCGCTTTGCATAATCGCGAGCTTTGCATAAACGCGCTTATGGAAAGCTTTCCATAAGCGCGTTATACCGTCACTGGCCGCCGAGGCGACGACCCGGCGGGGATTCCAGAAAGCGGACATCGCTCGGTGATCTCCCCCTGACGGTTCCACCCTGTGGCGCTCCAGAAATCCCCGCTGGGGCAACAGGCCGTTCCCGACCCAGAGGAGACATCGGCTCTCCGAACAACGACGGCGGCAATGCGCTTCGTAGCGGACATTGCGGCGATCACTGTCTGCGGCACTGAGGTCCCTGATCGCGCCTGCCCGAGGCCCTCCCATCGGAGACGATGCGCCCGAGCCGATGTCGGACTGGAATCTTTTAGGCCACCCAGCCGCCCCGACCTTTATATAATCATCGCGTCGCCTGGGCAGCCGTCGCATGCGGACGAGAATGCGGTCGGCCCTTTGTCTCACCTTTCGGCTGTAAGTAAGCGTCCAGCGAACTACATCTATTCCGCGCGCTGCGCGATCTGCAAGATGCCGCCATGTTCCACGGACCGAGGGGAAGCAGCATGGCGGAGAAGCGGCGCGGTCGCGAGCAGTGGCGAGAGTTGGTCGGGGGCTGGCCGTGCAGTGGTCTGACCAGCCGACGATGGCTGCTGCTGGACCCGCAAGAGCGAGTGGGACGTCTCAACCGGACATTGATCGGTTGGGCCAACTACTTCTCCCTCGGGCCGGTGAGTAGTGCGTATAGAGCTGTCGATCAGCATGCACGCGGGCGGCTGCGCTGGTGGTTACGCAAGAAGCACAAACAGCCGGGTCAGGGCACCGCACGCTTCCCTGACGCGCACCTCTACGATGTGTTGGGGCTGCAGCGGTTGTCGGTGCGTACGCGCAACCTTCGGTGGGCGAACGCATGACACCTCGTCCGACCGCCGGATGCGGGAAATCCGCACGTCCGGTGCGACGAGCGGCGACTGGAAACGGGGCTATGGTCCGGACTGAGGCACCGGCACCGGCGAAAGCCGCCGGCAACAGCTACTCCCCGAGACCTGTGGTTACCGCGCCAGTCGTCGACTCTACTTAACTCACGCACGGGGCCTGACGAGCGGGTGCCCGGTAGACGACGAGAGGTTCCGTAGCCGACCGTGAAATAGTTCCGGTGGGCGTGGCTCAGCGCCGCGTCCAGTTGGTCCAGGATTTCGCGATTCCTGTCGAAGATGTCGCGGATGGATTGTCCTCGTGTCCAGGTCAAAGCGATTTGCCGCTCTTCGCCGTCGGTGGTCACCAGGTCGGCCGCGATGGAGCAAGCCTCACTGCCGATGCGGATCCAGTCATCGGGGCTCTTCAGTAGCTCTGGCAGCGCCTCGCTGCCGGCGGTCACGAGGGCCGCGGCACGAAGGATCGTACTTTTGCCGGCGCCATTCTGGCCGAGAACCAGGGTCCACTTGCGCACCCGACCCTCGTCCGTGTCGAAGGAAAGCCCCAATTCCTTGATGCTGCGGATGTTCTGCAGAGCGAGCTGCTTGAGGAACATGATGAGGCCCCGTGGGAAGTGACCACTGGATCATGGAGGATGTAAACAGGTCAGGGATTGCCTACTCTTCGGCGCTTTGCTTTTTCTTGGGTCGCAAGCGAGTCGACTGACGCTGGCGGTCTTTTTCCTCCTCCTCCGCTTCCTCCTTGATCCGCTCTTCCTCGGTGGGGAGCCAACAGCAGTCCACGAAGATTCTGTGGTACTCCGGGTCGTCGGATTCCACCATTGCCTTGAGGTCGTCAGCCCTGGACTCGTCGCCGTAGGTGAGGTCGCGGATGCAGTGGGCGATGCGCAGCGGAGGATCGGAACGGTCGCGGGTCTTTTCGGCTAGCTCGGCGAACAGGGATTGCGTTTCGGCAGCGGACGCCAAATGCGCCTTGATCATGTCGTCCGAATATCCCATTTCGCCCAACCAGGCTTTGTCCGGCTGGTGGAACCCCATCATGAAGAGTGCACCGTCAAGGAAAAGCTGGGAGGCTGCCCACCAGACCGCCTGATCGTTCGCAGTGCCGGTACTGATGGTCCCGAGGGTTGAGCGCCATTGATCAGGATCCATGAGTGGCTGTCCGTCGGGGAGCGTGCGCAACCGCGAAACCTTTAAGGCTTCCAGCCAGATCGGACGAGGCCTAAGGTCGAGGGCGACGGCCAAATGCTCCGCAGTAGCTTCCAGCACATACGATTCGCGCCACAGGTAATCGCGAAACACTTCCGGAAGAAAGGGAAGCGGGGAGCGAGACAAGAGCCCGTCGATAAGATTCCACAAACCCAGATCCAGAGCCCGAGCCCGAGCCCGAGCCCGATCCAGATCCAGAGCCCGCTCCCGAGCCCGATCCAGATCCAGAGCCCGATCCCGAGCCCGATGCCGAGCCCGATCCCGATCCCGAGCCCGCTCCAGAGCCCGATCCAGATCCAGAGCCCGATCCCGAGCCCGATCCCGATCCCGATCCCGATCCCGATCCCGATCCCGATCCCGATCCCGATCCCGATCCCGATCCCGATCCCGATCCCGATCCCGATCCCGATCCCGAGCCCGAGCCCGAGCCCGAGTCATCGCAGTACAGAAATGCCTGATCTCTTGTAACCGCGATGACATCCCGCAATAGCTGATTAGGAAGGGCAAGGGACCGCCCGATGGCGAGTAGGAGAGGCAAGCAAGCAGTGTCCTGAACACCTTTTTGAAAGGCTGGTAGCCGGCTCGATCCAGAAGACTCCAGCCAATTGCCGCAAGAAAGCTGCCGCCTGCATCTTGGAGCAATGTTGCATCATTAGCGGTTAACAGCCATTCAAAATCATCGGCTATCTCATTTTGGAGACCTGGATCCAGTCCATCTCCGAAAAAGAGCGCAATGAATGCCTGCTCCTTAGGCGCGCCAGCTCCGCAGATATCCGCGATGCCATCCGGTACAACGCCGCATGCCGCCAAGGCGAGCCGCAGTCGCGTCAGACCATCCTCGTCTAGCGAACCACGAACGGAACGGGCAGACCTAATCAAGGTGTCGGTGCACCCTTCGTTTCGGTCAAGGCAAGCACGGAGATGACGCACTTGGTCTGCAAGCAGCTTGGGCTCATCCGTTCCGATACTGGTCTCCAGCAAGCGCCCGAGCACCTGCTCCAGCTCCATCTGAGCCGCCGCCACCCCATCCAGGTAGAGTCCACCCAGCAACAGGCTGAGATGAGGATCGGGCGGTAGCTCGAGCATCCAATCCAGGATCATTTCTTGGCTGCGATTGGCGCCATAGCTGGCCACTAGCAGGCGGATCACCTCGCGCCAACGCGGATCCGTGCAATAGGGGGCGATCTCCTGCTCCCAGGCCTCGCGCAGCGAGAGTGGCTCGGTCAGGGTCCTGATGTGACCGGCGGTGAGGTATTCCTGAAAGGTGAGATGGACGAAGCTGAACTGGCGGTCGCCGATCTCCACCAGCAGCCCGGCCCGATCCTGGACGAACTCGATGAAGGCGGTCGCGATGTCCTCTGGGGCATAGTCCGGGTTCGGCGGCTTCTCATCGGCGATGTGCCGACTGAGCTCACCATGCAGATCCAAGTAGGGTACGACGGCCTGACGACCGGCTTCAGTCTCGCCCATGCGCCGCTGCATCCACCAGGCGATCGCCTGCATGCGCTGCATGTTCAGCCGATCCACCTTGGCGCGATGCAGCCGGTCCATCTCGTGGAACTTCCAGGTGTGCCAGGTGTTGAGCAGTGTCTCGGTGCACTTCTGGTAGAGCACGTGACGCTCGTCCGGAAGCACCGCGTCGATGCGGTGGACCAGGACCATGATGGTGAGCAGAAGCGGATTGCGCGCCAGCTCGCGGATCGCCTTGTGCTCCTCGTTGCGCAGGATGGCGAGGAGACTCTGCTGGTAGTCCTGACGGTCCTTTGGACGCTCCACCCGCACCCGATACCAGTCGTCGACGAAGCGCTCGATCTCGGCCATGCCGAGCCTGGCGACCCGGTGATGTTGCCAAGCCGAGTCGTCGAAGCGGAAGGCGCCGTCATAGCCGTAGACGCGTGAGGTGACCAGGAGACAGTTGCCGGGATAGCCCTCGGCCAGGTTCTGCACCCGGTTGCGTACCTTGCGCTTGAACGCGGGGTTGGGCAGCTCATCCAGCCCATCGAAGAGCAGGATGGCCTTGCCCGACTCCAGGTGGTAGTCCAGAAACTCAGCCGATAGATCAGCGATGGAGAAGTCCGCGGCGATGTTGGCCCGGATGTAGTCGAGCAGCGAAAGGTTGTCGTCCTGCTTCAGGGCATCGGCGTAACGGCGTAGAGTGATCAGGACAGGCAGGCGCTCGTCTTCCTCGAAGGTGAAGGCCGAACCCTGTTCGTGGGACCGGTAGCGCCTCTGCAGCGCCTCGGAACGGCCAACCAGGGCGAGAAATCGCAGCAATGTCGTTTTGCCCGAGCCTGGATCACCGAGGATGACGTGGCGGCCATGACCGGCGATGAGCCCCTTCGGATCATGGCGGACGTCGGCACGATCTTCGTCCTCCGCGCCCTCGGGGACCACGGCGAGGGGGATGAAGATGTGCTCCATCGGCACCGTCCGTGCCGCTTCCTGTTTGTAGACGGACATGCCGACGAACTCGATGCGCCCGTGCTCGTTCCGGATCGCCTTGTCGTAGCGGATGCGCTGCTCCTGGATGGTCCTGCGGCGCAGCGTGCCGTCGGAAAACAGCTCCGGGTAGTAATAGAGACCGATGGCGGGGGTTTCGACGAAGAGGGACTGGAGCTGGGTGTGGCCCCAATGCTCGAGCTCGAAATCGATTGCGTGCTTCTCGCGCAGCCCGGCGAACCAAGCGACGTCACCCCCAGTCTTGCGGGTGGCTGACTCCACCGGGTCTTGGGGGGTGACCAGAACCCACTTCTCGATCTCGGTCTTTTTTTTCAGGAGCTGATCGCGTGTCTTGAGCAGCGACTCCTCAATCTCCTTGCGATGGGCGTTGCTCAGTGGGGTGGGATAGAACTTGTGCTGATAGCCCACGGCGATACAGGCGGCCCCTTGCTGAAAGGCATCGAGCCCACGGAAGTCGCCGGCACGGTCATCGAACAAGGTCAGGCTCTCGCCGCGGCGGCGGGCATCGTGAAACAGCAGCAGATTGACGATGCGGGCAAACTCCCTGCCGCTGGCAGGGCTCTTCGCTGGCAGGATTTCGTAGAGCGTGCGGGTTTCCGGGATATGGCTCATGGGGGAAGTTCCTTGCGTCGGTATCGCGATGCTGCCACGGCGCGCCGAAACATTCCGAAGTCTCCGAGGCGACTATCGCAGTCGAAAGGTTGCGGCGCCGTCTATCATGAGGTCGGCGCTTAGGGAAACAGCGTTGTCTTCAAGGACCTGAGCGCGTCCCAAATGGCCGTTTCCCATCGAAACAGGCGCATCAGATAGAGTCCGAGCGTAATTCCGACCGTTCCGACCACCGTCAACGAGGTGATGCGAAAGTAACCGAGCAGTCTGCGTCGACGTTTGTCGAGGGTCTGGCGCGTTTCCTCGACCTCCCCTTTCTGCTCAGCGAACCGCAAGCGGGACTGCCAACGGTTCAACAGGGCCGTGTACTCTTCGCCGGTTGCGTCCAGGGTTTGTCTGTGGCTGTTCAGGAGCATTCAGATGTAGAGACTTACGATAACCACGGCGAGCGCGACGACCGTATTGAGCACTAGCGTTTCGAACGTGCTAGCAGTGCTCGTTAGTGGCGCCATCTTCGAGACGGCAATGTAGAAAGCGACCGGGACGCTCAGCAGTTTCGCGCCCATGTCGTGGAACGCGGCGTTCAGGCGCACGAGATAGTCGCGGCGCTTCTCCTCCAACTCCTCTCGGACTTCCTCAAAATCGAACTCGCAAACGAAGAGCTGATAGCGCTCGCGAAACTCTCGGGCGAGATCGGGCAGATTGCGCAAGAGCCGTCGGAATCGCCGGTCGGGATCGGTTTCGGAGGCGAGCAGATCATAGAGCGTGGCTTTCAGGATGCTGCGCTTCTGCTCCTTGTGCTCGTCAGAGTCGAGCAAAGATCTAACCCGGATGTTTCATAAACCGACACAGCCGACACTGGCCTCGCGGATTTGCGCGGCGCTGGGCGTCACCGAGGGCGATGACCGGGACGCCGCGGGGGTTGAATGGTGGAAATACCGAGCGGCAACGGGCTTGATCAACGGGGCACGAGTAGTTTTGTCGCCGCGCAGGCGTACGATGCCCTGCCCGAGGTGGGCATAGTCGTCGTGCGCGTGCTGAAATCCCCGTGCGGGGATGTATGTGCGTCTAGGCGGGCGCCGCCGGGGCTGCGCGTTGAAGAGCCTCTCGGTGACCTGCTGCAACAGCGTCTTGACCGGACAGCTCGAGGGCAGGTGCAGGCGCACGCGGTCTTTGTACTGCACCACGCGCACGGCGAGCTTGAACAGTTTGATGATCACGGTGGCAGGCTGGGCGTTGGCCAGTTCCGTGCCGACGAGGACCTCGGTGCGCAGCGTTTGGTGCAAGACGTAAGCGGCGCAGGAGAAGAACAAGCGCATCTGATTGGCCAAGAAGGTGCTGTCGGAAGTGCGATCGCTGGCCAGATCGTTCTTGATCATTTTGATGAAGTTCTCGTCCTGGCCGCGCGCGCAGTACAGATCGCGGTAGACGCACTCGGGACTGGGCAAGTCCAAGGAGGTGACGACGAAGCGGAGGTTGTCGCCGCGCGCCGTCACCTCGACTTTGAGGATGGTCCGACACGCGCCGGGCCAGGAACCGGCACGGTAGTCAACCTCGTGGTAGGTGCGGGTCCGCTCGGGTACGTCGGCGTCGGCGCGCCGGGCGTTCTCGATGCGCAGCGCATGGAGCTTGCGGGCGTCGGCCAAGAACGGCTCGGCCCGTGGCGTGAGAGCCCGGTTACCCGCCAGGCCGAAGATGAAATCCGTCAACGGATCGGCCATCGCCAAGGCCATCAACTCGGGGTTGGAGAAGTGTCCGTCGCCGCGCAGGATGATGCGTGTGCGTGGCCACGCGGCCCGCAGCCGCTTGAGCACGCGCTTGAGGATCATCGCGTTCTCGGCGCCGGTGGGGCGCTTGCCGGGACGCAGCACCGCGGTGATGAACTTCCCCGAGAGGCCCTCGAAGAGAAACAGCGGCAAGTAGCAATGGTTGCCGTAGTGATGATTGTAGAACGCGAACTCCTGCTGGCCATGGGTGGCGTCTTCGGAGTGGTCCATATCGAGCACGATCACCTGCGGCGCCTTCGGGTAGCTGGCGATGAAGGCCTCGACGAAGGCCTGCGCCATGCGGTAGAGGTCGCGCGCGCCGACCCCATTCTCCAAACGCGAGAAGGTCGGCCCGCTGGCCAGGTCCGTCGTCGCATCCAGCGGCTTGCGCTCCAGCCCCAGCTTGAACAGCGCATCACGGCGCAGCGCATTGGCGTCGTTGCCGTCTTCGTAAGCACAGGCGATCTGGTAGACCCGTTGCGCGATCAGCTCACGCATCGGATGGGTGGTGTAGGACGGATGGCGCCAATCATCGATCGCTGCGCTCAACCGCTCGGTCAGGCCGATCTGCCGATCAACCCCGCGCAGAATCATGGGGCCAAAGTCAGACGACATGGCGCCGCCGTCGAAGTCGCCGCGGACCGTGAAACCGGCGACCGGGGGAAAACGCAGCTGTTCCGGGGTAGACTCGGGCATGGGCGACCTCGTTTAGCTTCTTCCGAAGCGTTCTTGGCGGAACAGCCATTTTATCAATGGGTTGAACGAGAGTCGCCCTTTTTTATGAAATATTCGGGCTAAGGGCTTCGAGGCCTTGTACAGGTGTATCAAGGTCGTCTGCGCTGTAGACCAACGGAATAGTGAGGGATGCCTTGTGCAGGAAAACGAGCCGCGGCGTTCCGCCCGCTCGATCAACATGATCAGCTTGCTTGTCTAGGAGATCTGCGAGTTTGACGACCTGTCGATAATGCTGGATGCGCTCGCTGCCAGGCTCGTCCGGGATCAGGGTGTCTTCGTCAACCAGATAGCAGGCAGTCGGTGCCTGAGTCAGAAACTGGCCACGGCCGATCAGCGCACCCAAGCTCCGGTAGACGACATATTTACCGATGGCCCAGTCGGTAATGGGCAGTTCCAAGCTGGCCTGACTCTCTGGGGTCGGCGCAGTGCTCGACCACTCCGCGTACTTCCCGTCGATCTTGACCGTATCGTCAAGCACTCGATCTTGGATGAGCAGATCAAGCTGACCGTAAAGCTCGCTGCCTAGCGGCACTGTGCCCTCAAGTGCGCCGGTCGTCCGATTCCAAACCCCCTTGCGGGGCTCCAACGCACGGCAGATCTGGCGTATGGCCGTGAGATGTTCGTGTCTAAGTGCCACGGTTATTGCGTCTGACCGACAGATTGATCGAGGTCCGCAAGAAGAGATTCCGGCAGTTCCTTGATCGTCAATTGCTTGGAGGCTGGGTCGAATTGGACGACGCCTTGTTCCAGGAGGTCGGCATCGAAGCTGATCGATAGTTGCCTCGTCTTGCCCTGGTACCGGACGAGCGATCGCAGAGCGTTCTTGTCGACCGCCGAAAGCCTGTTCGTCAGGCCGTATTCGTCTTGGGCGATGGCGAGAAGCATGCCCCGCTGGTCTTCGTCAGAAGGAGGAAACCGAGCATCGAGCAAGTTGGATATGTCCTCTATCAAGACTGGCTGTTCATTCTCGATGCGTTCGCGGCACAGCTCACTGACCGCTCGCTTTGCGCTCACACTTTCGGCCTCGCTGAGGTATCGTCGTTCACAGAAGGTCTTGGTCGCCTCAACAAGATGTCTAGTGTCCAACTTCGCGGCCGTGTATTCGCGGCAGCCGATGAAGTCCGAAAAGTACTGGGTAACATCGCGCGCCTGGCGCCCGATCTTGAACGCGATATATCGCTCACTCGCACCGCCGCGCCATTCGGTGAGGTTGATGCGTCCTGCCATGTGCAGGGTGTCGAGATTCAACTCCTCAACCTCGGCAAAGCTCAGATCGGCGCCTAGGCTGATACCCTGCCGCATCCGCAGCATAACCACGGACAGGAAGTGGTTGGCCTGATGTGTATAGTGGTTCATTAGCAGGTATCCACCCTTCGCTGACTGTGCGGATGGTCTGTTGAGGGCGTCTGCCAAAATCGTCGCAGCTCCGCGTGAGAAAGCGACGAAATCGGTGAAATCAGAGCCGTCGAAATGCGTTTGAAGCAGTGACTCGAAAGCGGTCAGTGGCAGCCCAGGCTCCTCAGGCTGCCGAAATCCGCCGATGTTGACGCCTGTGAAGAGCCCGGCAAGCTTCGAGCTGACGCGCTCGGCATGCTCGTTGATGGGGTTCTCTTCGTTGCGGAGGGTCAATGCAGCTGCGCCCTGCGGCTCTTTGGACACTTCGTGGATGATGATGTTCTGGATCGGCATCGTTTTCGGTCTCCTGTCACTTGTTCTTCCTGTCCTCAGATGCCTAGCGGCGGACGAAGCGAACCATAGCGCATTTGCGACTCGCGTAGGGGGCGGTCGCGTGTATTCATGTCTGGCGATTGTCCAAACGTGTCGAAGGGCCTGAACGTGCCGGTCCGCCCCGTTGCTGCCATCGGTAGTCCGCCCCGTGGTTTGCGGGCGGGCTCGGTACTGCCCGAAGCTTTGATCGCGCTATCGGGAACTCCTAAAGCGAAGTTGCCCGCGGCAGGTGCTTGATGGATGCCGGTTTCTTGGACTTTCCGGCAACCCCGGTACGTGCAAGATCAGCGGCCGCTCTGCGAGACGATTCTGCCGCCCCAACTCTAGCGAGGCTTCGCCTCAGACCGACGAGCCATGGGTAGCGGGCTCATAGGCTAAACTCACGGTACAGGCTCCGTTCAGCCAACGAACGCTCTGGGAGTAAACGCATAAGACGGAGCTATGCTCGATTCTGGTGTATGAGCGGGGACTGATAGAGCTTGAGCAGGCGGCGCACCGTTGCTGACAATGTGGTTGTCGAGACCCAAAGCAGCAACGAGAGAGGTGCGCCATGAGCGACGATACGAGTACGGGGGCCCGCCGTGCAAGAGGGGATCGGGGCGAGGTGCTGGCCGAGCTGGGCCTGCCGCTGGAGGAGCTGGTGCGCCGCGGGGCGCGCGACATCCTGCAGCGGGCCATCGAGGCGGAGGTGGAGCAGCTGCTCGAGGAGTTTGCCGGGGTGTCGCTGATGGACGGACGCCGGGCGGTGGTGCGCAACGGTTATCTGCCGGCGCGCGAGATCCTCACCACGGTGGGTCCGGTGGAGGTGCAGGTGCCCAAGGTACGCGACCGCTCCGGGGCCGGGGTGAAGTTCAACTCCGCGCTGGCCCCGCCGTACGTGCGCCGCAGTGCCCGGGTCGCCGCGGCGCTGCCGTGGCTCTATCTGAAGGGGATCTCCAGCGGCGACCTCGGGGAGGCGTTGGAGGTGCTGGTGGGAGAGGACGCCAAAGGGCTCTCCGCGGCGGCGCTGGGCCGGCTCAAGGCCGCGTGGGCCGAGGAGTACAAGGACTGGACCCAGCGCAGCCTCGAAGGCCGGCAATACGCCTACTGGTGGGTCGACGGCATCTACACGACACTGCGCGAGAGCGACGATCCCAAGCTCTGTCTGCTGGTGATCATCGGGGTGAGACCCGACGGCACCAAGGAGTGGGTCGCCATCGTCGACGGGTTGCGCGAATCCACCGAATCCTGGCTCGACGTGCTGCGCGATCTGAAGGCACGTGGTCTGCAGGCGGGTCCGCGCCTGGCCGTCGGCGACGGGGCGCTGGGGTTTTGGGGTGCGCTTGAGCAGGTCTACCCCGAGACCGTGCATCAGCGCTGCTGGTTCCACAAGATGGGCAACGTGCTCAATGCCTTGCCCAAGTCGTTGCAAGGCAAGGCGAAGGCGGATCTGCAGGCGATCTGGATGGCACCGACCCGCAAGCAGGCTACGCAAGCCTTCAAGCGCTTCATCAGCCGCTATGGGGCCAAATACCCCAAGGCGACCGAGAAGCTCGAAAAGGACCGCGAGGCCCTGCTCGCTTTCTTCGCCTTCCCGGCCGAGCACTGGGTGCACCTGCGCACCACCAACCCCATCGAGTCCACCTTCGCCACTGTGCGCCATCGCACCGGCCGGACCAAGAACTGCGTCACCCGCGCGACCTTCCTCGGCCTGGCCTTCAAGATGAGCGAAGAGGCCGCCAAGACCTGGCGGCGCATCCGTGCCCCCGAGAAAGTGGCCGAACTGCTCGGCGGAACACGTTACGAAGACGGGATTCCGGTGTCCGACGACCCACCGGAGACCCAAGAGGAGCAACGGGAAGCCGCCTGATCAAACTCTGGCCCTATGGTCATACACCAGATTTGACAATAGCTCCATAAGACGCAACGCGGCTCTAAACGTGACCTGTTCACGTTACGATGCGTCGGTAAGCTAACCGCCATTGCCTCCTCAGGCACCTGCCGCGCGCAGCACAACCCAGCCAGCGTCCGCGCAAAATCTTGCCATCCGGCGAGGGAGTGTTGATTGCGTCGCGAAAAAAACTTGACTCATCTGCAACAAGTTTTCGCCCTCAAGGAACCCTAGACCAAACTGGCAGCAAACTGAACCAGACCGGCGCAGCGGGAGAAGGACCCAGTGGCAGCTATTGGGACTGAGCCCCACTCGCCGCTCTAGATCGGGTGTCCGCTTCCGGTCCAGTCGGCCTACCGATTGTCTGAGGCGTCAGTGGCAGCAGCGCGCGTGTTCCGGACGCCCCTGAGCCGGACTGCCCGCGGCGGCTTCGGACGCTATGCCGTCACTGACCGCCGAAGCAACAATGCGGCAGAGGTTCCACAAAGCGGACATTCTGCGGCGATCTCCCCCAGACGGTTCCACCCTGTGGCGCTCTAGAAATCCGCGCTGGGGCAGCGGGCCGTTCCCGATCCACAGCAGACATCGGCGTGCGCACAACGTCTGGCATAGCCGACCGGCTAAATTCCGGTAAAGCTCCCTGTGGACTAGTCCCTGACGATGGGTTCGCGAGATTTGGCATTCCCTGTCTTGGGTCGGTGCTGACCTACCCAAACTGACCTTTTGCAGGTCGGTTCATGGTCCATCCCGTCCCGCACCTGCATCTGAATTCGTTTCAAGTGCCACCTTCAGTGTGTTATTCGCTCTTGTAGCCCAGAGGCCTACGCACTACGCTCTGGGGTAACAGAACGGCTGCATGACGGGGCTGTGATCATGTCATATCAGTCCGCAGGAAGAACGGGAGTTACCGGTTCAGGACCGCGCTGAATTTTACCCTCCGCACTCGCCCGCGGAACTATAACCACTGCGCACGTGCAGCGGATTCAGGCCTCAAAGACTGCGGTAGGGGCTGGGACCAAGTGGGCGTCTGACAGGCAGCGAATCTTGGCCCATGCATCACGCGCAACCGCAACTGATGGTCTTCTTTGGGAGTTCCAAAGTGGTGCGACCACGTACCGCGATTACCTTGGTCCTGGCGTTCGCGCTGGCCCTCCTAGCGATGGACAGCCACGCGCTGTATGAGATCGTGGGCCGCCCATTCGTCCAGGAAGACTGCACCATCGAAATCAACAACCATGTGGTGCATCTCTACGGCATCTATATTCCCCCTTCGGCGCGCGAGGACCGGTGCTGGAATCTGCGGCGCGGGCCTTGCACCGCACGGGCGGCCCTGGATTTTCGGGTGCAGGGCTTTGTCCACTGTTATCCGCAGGGAAAGTATGACGACGGCAGCGTGAGCGCCGTGTGCTACGTCAACCACACAACCTTCCATCAGGGAATCGACTTGGCGGCCTATCTGCTTAAGGCAGGCTGCGCCTTGGCCACCGATGACGCGCCTCTGGAGTACCGAGCGTATGAGAGGAAGGCGCAAAGCCTAGGTCTCGGGGTTTGGGGCTTTCCGGTAGACACCATTAACGGACAGCCCTTCCAGGGGCACCGCTAGCCACACGAAAGACCGGGTCACAGCCAAAGGCCGGTGACGCAAGCCTTTGGCGTGTCGCCGGATTCGCTTCGGCGGAAGGAAGGCGGGATAGGAATTGCGAGGCGATGGACGGCCCCCCGGCCATAGGAGCGCACACGCTTAGCTGCGAAGACCTCAAGATCCACTGGCCTCACGACCACGCCTCGGCGAGGTTTTCGTCTGTGGCTCATGTCTGCCTCTGGCCGGGTCCGGTCCCTCCCGGCGCAGACAGCTCCGCCCCGCGCGGGGCTCGGCGGGCCTAGCCTCCATCCTCGGATGAATGTCCGCTTTCTGCTGGGCGGCCCGGCCGCCTATGCCGTCGATCGCTGACTGTAACGCGCGTCTTGCTGTCTATCGCGTTGCCGGGATCCGCGACGGTTGGGCTCCAGTTCCAAACACTGGAGTTTCGTCGGTCGGAGTGGGAAGTCGGGTGGACAGCCGACGCTCGCCCTACCAATGCGTTACATCGAGGGTCCCCGGACTACCCTGGGTCTCCTACCTCTCCGCGCGCGGCAGGTGCAAGCGGCGCCGCCCGATCGGACGGATCGGGTCTGACTTGTCAGAACTTCCAGCCGATGCCAACGACGCCAGTCAAGTTGGTCGGCTCGACCTTGACCGTTTGGGTGCCGGTTGCGTACTCGCCGTACTCGGCCTTGTAGAGCGACCCGTAGTCCCCGCAAAGCGCGACGCTGTTGAACGACTTCGAACCTAGGTCTTGCCACATTGCCTCGGCGAAGAAGTACAGGTGATCGTCGAAGAGATGGCGCACGCCGCCGCCGATGCCTAGACCCGAATAGGTCTCGTCGTAGGATAGCGCCGTGGGCCCGTACCCGCGTGAGGTGCCACACTCGGACGTGCGCATCTTCAGCTCGATGTCCGACCACGCGTAGACCACCTTCAGATAAGGCTGAGTGCGCCAGCTCGGCGCAATGTCCAGGCTAATTCCATAGCGACTGGTCTGTTTCAGCTCCGCGCTGTCGGAGTAGACGGTGCTGCCTTCAACGCCACTGGGCCAGGAGGTCGTCGAGCTGGAACCGCTGTCCTTTGTCCGGCCGGCATCGTCGCCCGCCAAGTCGACAAAGAGTCCGATCCCGGCCACGATCTGACCATTGTCCCAACGCCATCCGCCGGCGATCTGGCCAAGGAAGTTGGTGCTACCTCCGTCGTCCGCCGTGTCGTACGTGTCGGTTTTCAATTCCGTGAAAGGAATTCTATTGAAGCGGTTTTCGGAATACGTGCTATATGTCGCGCTGGTCTTTATATCGGTCGTCGTGCTGCGCGCGCCGATCGCGCCATCTACGTAGAAACCGCCCCAGTTTGGGTCGGCCGCCGCAGCACTCATGCCGATGCCTGATACCAGTAAACCCGTCGCAAACATGATCCAGTGAAACATTGAATCTATCCTCGCGAGTTTCTGTTCGAATCGGGAAAGCGCCCCTGCGAGAATACCGCAAGCCCGGCGTCGGGGGCTGTAGGCGATTATAGTCCGCTTCCCGCGTCAAGTGATCGCTGGCGGAGGCAGCCCAGCCCTGAGAGTCCGCTTTGCGCGTTGAAGAGTCACTCGGTTTGGACTGACGTGCGACGGCTTGTGGCCGGGTCCGCCCGCTCACCACCCAGAAGGCTCCGTTCTCCCCGGGTGGATGGTAGCGCCGACCACCACCGCAGGTCGATGTCCGCTTCCTGCGGTACTTCCTTGCCCTCCTCGCGTAGGTCGGTGACCGCAACGCGCGTTTATGCAAAACTCGCGATTATGCAAAGCGGGCTTTGGCAGGACTCACTGACCGCCGTCGGCAGGCGGTCAAGGTACGCTGCGAGCTTCTCATAATCACAGGGTCGTCAGGAACTCGATCAGGCTGTCGGGTGCCCGGTAGCGATGGAGCACCGTGTCCGGCTCCTGGAGCTTGGCCAGCGCGTGCTCTTTCATCGCCAAATCGGCTTCGATGTACTGATGCGTTGTCACCGGGCTTTCGTGTCCGAGCCAGAGTGCGATGACACTGATGTCGACGCCCGCCTGCAACAGGTGCATGGCCGTCGTATGTCGAATCGTGTGCGGCGAGATGGCGCGACTAGCCAATGCGGGATAGCGCTTGGAGGCTGTCTGCACGGCCGCTTCCAAGCGTAGCGAGACATTCGTCCGCGTCATGGCCTGCCCGTTTCGGTTGGGTAGTAACGGAGATCCGGCGCCAAGGTCGGGGTTTTGTTTCAGCCAGGCGCGGATGGCCTTGATGGTGGAGCGCCAGAGCGGAACGCTGCGCTGCTTGCGCCCCTTGCCATGCAGATGCACGCAGGCGGCGTGTTCCTCCAAGACGACGTCGCCGACGTTGACCTGCGTGATCTCGGAGACCCGTGCCCCGGTATTGTAGAGCAGCTGCAGGAGCAGGTGATCACGCTGACCGAACCAGGTACTCGGTGGCGCATGGATCACGGCCTGCATTTCCTCCGCGGAGAGGTAGCCGAACATGGGGCGTTCGAAACGCTTCACGGGGATGCCGAGCGCGCGCTCGACGATCTGTAATGACGCCACATCCCGGTGAGCGGCGAATTTTAAGAAGGAGCGCAGCGCCGCCAGGCGGGCGTTTCGGCTGCGCACGCAGTTCCGGCGTTGTTGCTCAAGATGATCGAGGAATGCCGTGAGCAGTTCCGGGGTGATCTCCGCGAGGGTCATCGCAACCGGTGCCTTGCCCAGGTGCGACTGCGCGAATTGGAGAAAGAGCACCATGGCATCACGGTAGGCGGCAACGGTCTGTGGGCTCAAGGCCCGCTGCCGGGTGAGATACTCGGTGAAGTAGGCTTGCACGAGGGCGGCGAATGAGGGAGCTGGCGACGCAGGCTTAGGCATCCCGGCACTCCTCGAGCGCGGCGAAGCGCTCGAATTTCGCACCGGCCACGGCCATCAGCTCCGGAACCGCAGAGAGATACCAGTAGGTACAGCCAATGTTGGCATGGCCCAGATAGGTCGAGAGGGCCAGCATCTTCCGGTCAAGATCGCAGCCTTCGCGCTGCCACGCGATCAAGCGTCTGACGGCAAAGGTATGCCTCAGATCATGCAGACGCGGCGCGGCATGGGCGCCGCGATTGGCCCAGTGGAGCTGCTCGCGCAACTGACTGAAGACACGACGGACTTGGCGTTCGCCGAGGGGTTGCCCCGGGAGCGACCCACGCGCGCCGGTGAAGAACGCCGGATCGGGCGTCGTTGGGATCTCGCGCCGACGCCGTTGGCGGAAGCGGGTCAGCGCCTCGACGGTGCTGGGATGCAAGGGTACTTGGCGTGACTTGCCACACTTGCTCTCGCGCACGGTCAGCAGGCCGCGCTTGAGGTCGACATCGGCCTCGCGCAGGTGAATGGCTTCGGACACGCGCAGCCCGGTTGCCGCCATCAAGCCAAACAAGGTTTCATAGGTCGCGGCACGCAAGCACCCGGGTGGACCGAGCGTGCGGGTGGCGGCAAGAAGCGCGACGATCTCCTCCTCACGGTAGATGTGGGGTGCTACGCGGCCGGGCGCCGGGCCGAAAAGCGTCTCCTCGGGGATTTCGGTGTCCGGCTCGAACTGGCGCAGATAGCGCAGGAAGGGGCGTAGATTGGCCAGGCGCCGATACCAGGTTTCCCGTGTTCCCTGACCTCCTTTCCCTTTTCGGGCCCACTCGACCATCAGCTCGATGCTCAGCGGTCCGTCGTGATGGCGCTCGGCGACGAAGGTGGCGAAATCGGTGAGCAGCCCGTGGAGCGGGCGCAGCTCGAAGCCGAGCCGACGGCGTTCGGACAGATAGTCGTCGACGCGCTGCTGAAGAGGGATGGTCGTGCTCATGACACACTCCCCGGCCAGGGCAGCGCAACGCCGATCAGCTGCGGCGTGTCGAGCTTGGCGTAGATCTGCGTGGTTCGCAGCGAGCGGTGGCGCAGCAGATCGGCGATCTCCTTGAGAGAGCTGCCTCGCTCCAGGAGATCCGCCGCAAAGGTGTGCCGCAGCACATGCGAGCCGGAATACGGCAGCCCGCTGCGACGCAAGGCGCGGGTGATCACCTTCTGGACGGCAGTCGAGGTCACGGGGCGATCGTACGGCTTGAGCGCACGGACAAAGACCGCCGCGCCGGCACTCCCGGGGCGCTCATGCATCAGATAGTCGGCCAGTACCTCTCCGGTTTCGACCGGCAAAGGCAACACATCCTGTCGTCGCGACTTGGTGGCCCGCAGCGTGACCGTCCCGGCCTGCCAATCGATGTCGCTGATCATCAAAAGGGGCGATCTCTCCCGCCCGCAGACCCAGGTCCAGCGCGCAGCGTGCCATGGCATACCCACGTTTCGGCCAGCGCTGGACCGCTTGGCAGGCGTCGAGCAGGCGTGCGGCCTCCTCGCGCGAGAGCGCCTTCGGCAAGTGCGCCAGTGTCCAGTGCGCCGGGGAGGCGATGACGGCGGTCAAGGGCTCAACCGCATCTCCCTGCGTGCTGCGATAGCGCAGATAGCTGCGCAGCCCGCCGGTCACGCTGTGAGCATGAGAGGGGGTGTGACGCGCGATCAATTCGTGGGTGAGAAACCGGCGGATGTCGGACGGCTGGAGCGTGGCGATATCGACGTGATCACCATCAAAATGTTGATGCAGCAACCGGCCCGCAATCCGTAAGTAGCCCCTTCGGGTGCCGGGTGCCAGGCCATGCACGTCACGCAGATGCGCGTCGTAACGCTGCAGTTCTGCGCCGATGGGATCGGAAGCGGAAGTGAGGGCCTGACGATCTGCCTTCGAGAGCGGAAGCTGTGTATCGTTGCTCATGCGAACCTCCTGACAAGTGGGCCGACCACTTCAGGACGTCGCAGCGATTATGTCGAGGATTCAATGCCCATCTTGCCCGCCAAGCCGCACCTTGCCTCACTCGGCACGCGCTTCACGATCTAAACTCCGCATAATCGCGAGCTTTGCATAAACGCGCTTATGGAAAGCTTTCCATAAGCGCGTAGAGCGGTCAGCCATAGCCGAAGAGCGAGCGGTCGGAAGTGGCCGGTTACTGCCGTTAGGATCCCCTGAACCGGCCCAAGACCAGCTGGACCGTAGGCAGCCGCAAAAGCGGTGGACGAATCCGGTAGGGCCAGCGCGGATTACTCTGAGGAATTCCCGTGGAATAGAGTGACCGACAACAAACGGTTCGAGAATAAGCAGAACAACTCGGCGAGAAAGCACCTTTGCCACGGTTGTCGGAAACGACAACGACAACGACAACGACAACGATTAGGCTCGTGGATGACGCCGACGGTCGGTTCTGCCTCGCACGGCTTGGCCAAGACCGACGGCATCGGCGACGGCAACCCAAATAGCCCTTCGAACGGCACGACCAAAATCAAAAATAATTTCAAAAACAATATTATGAATTCCTAAACCGCGTCTGCTTAAGCGCCCATTGATGGCTCGGACGCAGCGGCCAAAGCATCCCGGCGAATGTCAAGCCGGACGCGGTTTAGCTCTAGTGCCCCGTGCGTGCGCGAACTTCCAAAGCAACCTCGAGCGCGTTCAACCCGGTCTGCCCGTCCACCAGCGGAGGGCGTCCCTCCCGGATACAGCGCACGAACTCGGCAAGCTCCAGATCCAGCGGCTTGACCGGCTCGACGCTGATCCGCTCGCGGGCGATCTCCGGGCGTGCGGAACCCGCGGCGGCGCGAGGCGCGGCGATATCGATGGTCTGCGCGATGAAGTCGAGCGAGAGGTAGCTGCCGGGTTGGAAGACGCGAATCCGCCGGGTGGTCTTGTCCGAGACGCGACTGGCGACGACGTTGGCGACGGTCCCCTGGTCGAACTCCAATCGGGCACTCGCGATATCCACGTGATCCGTCAGCACGGAGGCGCCCACGGCGGAGATGTTCGCGATCCGTGCCCCGACCAGGGAGAGGATGATGTCGATGTCGTGGATCATGAGATCGGAGACCACGTCGACATCGGTCGCGCGCTCCGTGAATCCGCCCATCCGCTGGGCCTCGATGTAGACAGGCGCGTGGATGCGCTCTGCGAGCGCCATGACGCCGGCGTTGAACCGCTCGACATGACCGATCTGCAAGGTGGCATGCTGCGCGCGCGCGAGCCGGACGATCTCGATCCCGTCGGCCAGACTCGCCGCGATGGGCTTTTCGAGCAGAACCGCGATCCCGCGGGACAGGAAGGGAGCCGCCGCCTCCAGGTGCGCGGTCGTCGGGACCACGATGCTGACCGCATCGACACGCTCGATGACATCCTCGATCCGCCCGAACGCGGCACATCCGGCCTCGGCAGCGACTGCTGCGGCGCGGGCCGGGTCGACATCGACCACGCCCGCCAACTCGACATCCGGCATGCGCGAGTAGATCAGGGCATGGAAACGCCCCAGATAACCGACACCGATGACGGCGACGCGGAGTTTATCGGACATAGGCTACCACCGGATGCGTTGTTGAGCCTCGGAGCCCCCGGGACCGGGCGCCGGCGTACATCGCACGGCAGGGCGTGCCGAGGAACGGTTGAGGTCACGTTGTCCTCCCGCGCGCCGAGGTCTTCAGCCGCCGAAATCCTTCGGAGCGACCGCCTGCTTGGCGATCGGCGCGCGCTCGACGTTCGCGTAAAGACCGATCTGATACGCCAGAGTCACCGCCATCCCGATCAACGCAAAGGCGATCACCAACACCACGAGATCGGGCTTGGGAGGAGATGATTTGGAGCGCATGCGTCAACCGACCTGATGTCACGACTCTAGCTGAGTGGCTCGCTGTCCTTGCGGGACACCGAAATTTAAGAGTGGCCCCGATGCGCCTGGATCGCGCGACGGGGCCATGTGTATTATCACGCGATCCGATGCGCTTGTCTGCGATGTGGAGGTTCAGGTGAAAGAGTTTTCGATCAAGATTTCAGCCAACAGTCAGTACCAGCCGGAGCGGTCTTCTCCCGGAGAAGGACGTTATGTGTTCGCTTATACGATCGTGATCGAGAATCACGGCGACCAATCGGCGCGCCTGCTGGATCGGCATTGGATCATTACGGATGCGGACGGCAAGGCGCAGGAGGTTAGAGGAGAGGGCGTCGTCGGGGAGCAACCCCACCTGAAGCCCGGTGAGCGTTTCGAGTACACGAGCGGCACCATCATCGCCACCCCGATCGGCAGCATGCACGGCAGTTACGGCATGATCGGCGACGACGGCACCCGCTTCGATGCCGATATCCCGGCCTTCTCGTTGGCGTCCGCCATGACCATTCACTGAGCGCGCCCGCCGGAACCCACGCGGCCATGCCCACCTACGCCGTCGGCGACATCCAGGGCTGCTATCGGGAGCTGCGGCAACTGCTCGACAGGCTCCGGTTCGATCCGGGCGTCGACCGACTTTGGCTCGTCGGCGACTTGGTCAATCGCGGGCCCGAGTCGCTTGCCGTGCTTCGGTTCGTCCACGATCTGGGCGATTGCGCCGTCACGGTCCTCGGCAACCACGACCTGCATCTACTCGCCCTGGCCGAAGGCAATACCCGGCACGCGGGCAAGAGCACGCTCCACGCGGTGCTGGAGGCGCCCGACCGCGACGCGCTCCTGCACTGGCTGCGCCATCGCCCGCTGCTGCACCATGATCCGGATCTCGGTTTCTCGATGATCCATGCCGGTCTGCCGCCTCAATGGAGCCTCTCGGACGCGCGGGCATGCGCGCAGGAGCTCGAGTCGACCCTGCGCGGACCGGATTACCGCGCTTATCTGATGGCGATGTACGGCAACAAACCCAAGCGCTGGTCGCCCGACCTGACCGGCATGGACCGTCTGCGATTCATCACCAACTGCCTGACCCGACTGCGCTTCTGCGCGTCGGACGGCGCCCTTGCACTCGGCGAGAAAGGCGAGATCGGCAGCCAATCGGCCGGACGCCTGCCCTGGTTTCGGATGCCGGACCGGCGCACCCGCGACGACCGGATCATCTTCGGTCACTGGTCCACCATCGGCTATCTCGCCGAGCACAACGTCTGGGGACTCGATAGCGGCTGTCTCTGGGGTGGCGCGCTGACCGCAATCCGGATCGACGGCACCGGCGACGACAAGAGACCGATAACCCCCTTCCAAATCGACTGCGAGGGCTATCTGCGGCCCGGATCGGACTGAAGCACGGGCACGCGGCGAAGCTCCACGAAGGTCAACGCATACGCATTGCGCGCGTCGGCCGGACGCTCGACCCGGCTCACCTCGACCCAATCCGCCGGATCCCATTGCGGAAAGCGCGCATCGCCCTCGACGGCGGCATGGACCAACGTCAGATAGAGTCCGTCGGCACGCGGCAGCGCCTCGGCATAGAGTGTCGCCCCGCCGACGATGAACAGCTCGGGGACCGGGCCGGCCGCCTCGATCGCGGCATCCAGAGAATCCACCACGAGACAGCCGTCAGGACGAAATGCCGGATCACCCGAGAGCACGATGTGGCGTCGACGCGGCAGCAGACCCGGCAGGGACTCCCAGGTCCGTCGCCCCATGACGATCGTCTTGTCGAGCGTCAATTGCTTGAAGTGCCCGAGGTCGGCCGGCAGATGCCACGGCAGCCGATTGTCACGACCGATCACGCCGTTGTCGGCGATCGCGGCGACCAGGCAGAGGGTTGGCGCTTGTTGTTCGGTCGATTCCATGGGGGAGTACATTGTCTGACTTTGCGTCCTTTGCGCATTTGCGGTACCAATCATACCTGTAACCCAGCAGCCATTCCCCGAGGACACCGATGGAGAGCACCTACGACTCGGACTTCTACGCCTGGGCCAACACCCAAGCCGCGCTGCTGCGCAGCGGACGGATCGACCAGGCCGACATCGAGCACATCGCCGAGGAGATCGAGAGCATGGGCAAGAGCGAGTTGCGGGAGCTTGAGAATCGACTCGCACGGCTGTTCACCCATCTGCTCAAGTGGCAATTCCAGCCCAATCGGCGCAGTCGAAGTTGGACACTGACGATCAAGGAGCAGCGCCGACGTCTTCATCGCCATCTCGCACAGAACCCGAGTCTGAAGGCGAAGCTGGAACAAGCGGTCCTTGACGCCTATGGCGATGCCATCCTCGAGGCGGCCCGTGAGACGGGCCTCGCCGAAGAGACCTTCCCGCCGGTCTGCCCCTTCACCATCAAGCAGATCCTGAGCGACGAGGAAGCGGGCAACGAGCCAAAAGCCATGTAGTGGCGACTTCATGCGCCGCATCACGAACGTGCTTCCTTTTCCGTCAATCATCCTAAACCGCGTCAGCTCCGACGCTCGAGGATCCGGCCGAGGCCGCTCCAATCCAAAAACAATGCATTGCGCTCCGGACGCGGTTTAGCCGTACCGCGCCAGCGCCGCGGCGAGGCGATCCCGGACCAGATCGCGCAGGATCGACGGCTCGACGACCTCGACATCCGGCCCGTACCTGAGCACGTCCATCGTCAGCTCGAGCGCGTTGCTGTAGGGGATGCGCAGCTCGTAGCGCCCGTCCTCGAGGAACAGCCCTGCCTGGTCTCGATGCCATTGCTCCTTCGCCACCCAACGGGCGCGCTCGGCGCTGAATCGCAGCACCGCGGTCTGCTGCGGCGCGCCGGCGAAGATCCCGTAGGAAACGGCGAAGTGTCGATCGAGATCCTCGTTCGCCACCGACAAGGCGGTCGTGGGCAGAGGACGCGCGGTCTGGATCGCATCCAGGGCGAAGGTCCTCAGACCCTCGCGCAGGTGACACCAAGCGTCGAGATACCAGTTGTCGCGGTAGTAGGTGAGTCGCTGGGGCGAGACCTCGCGGTCGCTGTGCCGATCGTCGCCGCGATTGAAATAGCGGATCCACAGCCGCTGGTGCTGGGCCAAGGCACCGGCCACCGTCTGAAAGTGGCGACCGCCGCGGCGTGCGCCCACCTGCATGATCCGAACCCGAGCCGAAAGCCCGTCGAACCCGGGGCGTTGCAGCTCGAGGAGATCGCCGATGCGTTTCTGCAGGGGCTTGAGATGTGGATCGAGCAGACCCGGCTCGACGCTCGTCAAGAGCTGCTGCACGGTCAGCAGGGCATGCAGCTCGGAGGCGTTGAACCACAGACCGGGCAGTTCGTACATCGCCCCGTCGGCCAGATCGTACTTGTAGCCGTTGTGATCTCGGTCGTAAACGATCGGGGCATTCAGATGCAGACGCATATCCTCGATGAGGCGCTTGATGGTCGCGCGCGAGCACTCGAGTGCCTCCTGCAACCGCTGCCGCGAGACCGGATGTCGAGCCGCCTGAAGGATGCGGTTGAGCTCGAAGATCCGGTCGAAGCGGTCCACCGGGTCGGCCCTAAACGGGAACGGCGGCGACCTTCGCAACCACAGCCGGTGCGGCCCAAAGCTTTTCGAGATTGTAGAAGTCACGCACCTTGGGGAGCATGACATGCACCACGACCCCGTTGAGGTCTACCAGGGCCCACTCGCCCTCGGTGACGCCCTCCAGACCCAGCGGGGTCTCGCCCGCCTCTTTCGACTTGTAGGCCACGGTCTCCGCGATGGCCTTCACATGCCGATCCGAGGTGCCGGACGCGACGATCATATAGTCCGTGATCGCGGTCTTGCCCCGCACGTCCATGACCTCGATGTCGCGGGCCTTCATGTCGGTAAGCGTGTCGACGACCAGTTCCCGAAGTGTCTCAAGCTGCATGCGATCTCCTCTGCTTTTGAATCAGGTATGCGACACGAACAGTCGCACAGGGGTTTGCGTCGCACCGCGATCCGCGGTGACGACCACACCATCCTTGGTCTGATCCGACGGGCGACGGTGCAAACGTAGCCCTTCGGGTCGGCGGGCCTCCGGCTCACCGATACAAACCTTCCCGCGTGATGATCGAGATCACCGCATCGGGCAGCAGCCAGCGGGGACTCAGACCCTGCCGCACCAGCTCGCGCACATGGGTGGCCGAGACATCGATCTGCGTGACCTCATGAAAGAGGATGCGGCCGGCCGACGTCTCTGCCAAGTCGCCGGCCCGGTCGCTGATACGCCCTGCGCACAATGCCTGCAGTGCAGGGTCCGGCGCGACCGATGCACCCGGTCGCTGCATGACCACGAGGTGCGCCAAGTCCAGTATATCGGCCGGGCGATGCCAACCCGGGAAGCCAGCGAAGGCATCGGCGCCGATGAGCAGACACAGGGGGCGTTCCCGACCCAGCTCGGCGCGCAGCGAGATCAGGGTGTCGTAGGTGTAGGAGCCACCCGGCCGCTCGATCTCGCGGGGGTCCGCGACGAAGCCCGGCTGCCCGGCGATCGCGGCCTCCAACATGGCCAAACGAAGCGCCGAGGAGGCGACCGGCGGCGCACGATGCACCGCGACATTGAGCGGGATGAGCCGGATTTCGTCCAGAGCGAGCGCCTGAAGACAATCGAGCGCCGGACGCAGATGTCCGAAATGGATGGGGTCGAAGGTGCCGCCGAGGACGCCGATCATCGAGGCTTCGAGATGCGACCGACGGCCACATCCATGCCACCGAGAGATCCCCCGGTCATCAGGTGCGGACCTCGCCGTCTCCCAGCACCACGAACTTCACCGAGGTCAGCCCCTCGAGCCCGACCGGACCGCGCGCGTGAAACTTGTCCGTGCTGATCCCGATCTCCGCGCCCAGGCCGTACTCGAATCCGTCGGCAAAGCGCGTCGATGCGTTGACCATCACGGAGCTGGAATCCACCTCGCGCAGGAAGCGTCGAGCACGGCTGTAATCCTCGGTGACGATCGCATCCGTATGGGCAGAGCCGTGCGCGGCGATGTGATCCATGGCCGCATCGAGCCCGGAGACGACCCGAATGGCCAGGATCGGGGCCAAATACTCGGTATCCCAGTCGGCCTCGGTCGCGGCGATCGCCTCGGGCAGGATCTCGAGGGTGCGCGCGCATCCCCGCAGCTCGACGCCCTTCTCCCGATAGGCGGCCGCCAGGCGCGGCAGGATGCTCGCCGCGACGGACTCGTCCACCAAGAGGGTCTCCATGGTATTGCAGGTGCCGTAACGCTGCGTCTTGGCGTTTATGGCGATGGCGAACGCCTTGTCCGAATCCGCATGGGCGTCGATGAAGACGTGACAGATGCCGTCGAGATGCTTGATGACCGGGACCCGCGCCTCGCGGCTGATCCGCTCGATCAGGCCCTTGCCGCCGCGGGGGATGATGACGTCGACGAACTCGGGCATGGCGATCATGGCACCAACCGCCGCGCGGTCGGTCGTGGCAACCACCTGCACCCCGTCGGCGGGCAGACCAGCCTCGACCAAACCCTGCCCGATACAGGCCGCGATTGCCTGGTTCGACTCGAAGGCCTCGGAGCCACCGCGCAAGAGGGTCGCATTGCCCGACTTCAGACAGAGCCCGGCGGCATCCGCGGTCACGTTCGGCCGCGACTCGTAGATGATGCCGACGACACCCAGCGGCACACGCATGCGGCCGACCTGAATACCGGAGGGGCGGTAATCCAGATCCGTGATGGCGCCGATCGGATCCGGCAGGGCTGCGATCTGGCGCAGCCCCTCGATCATGGTGTCGATACGCCCCTCGGTCAGCTCGAGCCGATCCAGCAGCGCGGCGTCCAGGCCCTTGGCCGCACCCTGCTCGAGGTCTATCCGGTTGGCGGCGGCGATGGCGTCGCGCCGACGATCGATCGCATCGGCGATCGCCGAGAGGGCGTTGTTCTTTTGGCGGGTCGTCGCCCGAGCCAGAGCGCGCGACGCGGCACGGGCTCGGCGTCCGAGGTCTGACATATAGGCGTCGATATCGGTGATCTGTCGTTCGCTCATTTCGAACCTAAACCGCGCTCAGCGCGGTATGCAATGTGTTTGGATGGGATCAGCCCCCGCAGACTTGACGCCCGTTGGAGCCGGCGCGGTTTCGGTATTAAGAAATCAATCATCTTAAATCTGCCTTGCCGCACCAGTCGTTCGGATCAGTGTAAGACGGCGCCCGGGGTCTGTATAGCCGAAAAGGGACCGGATATCAGATGGAAGCGGTCGCTGCGTGGAAACCGAGAAGACCAGGACGACCGCGTCTCAGCGCTGCGGGATCGGCCGACCGGCTCGAAAACCGCCGGCGGCCAAGGCATCGGCGACCACCGCCAGACGGTGCCAAGGGTCGCCGACAGCGAGCCCCTTGATCGACTGATCGACCAGCGAACACTGATGCAGCAACGCACGCAGCAGGGTCGGCGACAGACGCGACAAGGCGCGCTCCATTGCCGCAAAACGCTGCGGCGGCATGCGCGCATCCCCCGCACCCGGCGCACGCGCGCCGCCCGCACGTACGACGGCCGCTTCGGCCAGGGTCCGAAGCTCCCGCGCCAAGACCCAGAGCACCAGAACATCCGCGGTTCCTTCCGCGCGCAGGACCGAGAGCACCCGCTGGGTCCGCGCGCGGTCTCCCGACAAGGCCGCATCGGTCAGCGAAAAGAGGTCGAAACGGGCACTGTCGGCGAGGTTCCCGAGCAGATCGGCGAGATCGAGCGGTCCCGGATCCCGCAGCAGACGCTGCTTTTCGATCTCCTGCACCGCCGCCAACAGGTTGCCTTCGGCACGCTCGGCCAGCAGCTCGGCCACGCCCGGCCCCGGCTGGAGCCCGACCGCCTGTAGGCGCTGTCCGAGCCACTGGACCAGCTCGCGTCCTTTCAGGGGCCAGACCTGAACCAGCGCGCCGACCGACTCGACCCGCTTCGCCCACTGGCTCTGCAGCTCCTTGCGATCGAGCTCGGGCGCGATGATCAGCAGCAGGTTGTCCGGGCAGGGCCGATCGCAATAGGCGCGAACCGCGGCACCCCCGTCCTTGCCGAGCTTCGCCGTACCGATGCGCAGCTCGATGAGTTTGCGCGAGGAGAAGAGCGACATGGCGTCCGCGGAGGCAGCCAAGGCATGCCAGTCGAACGAGGCGTCCTGATCCAGGACCTCGCGCTCGGCGAACCCCTGACGGCGAGCCGCCTCGCGGATCAGACGCGCCGCCTCGCCGAGCTGATAGGGCTCGTCCCCGCAGACCAGGTACAGCGGGGCCAGACCGCGGGACAAGGCGTCTTGGAGTTGGTTGAAGCGCAGTCGCATCGGTTCGTCGCTCGGGGTTCGGCGTGAGGGGCCGCTCAGAGCAGCGTCACTCGCAGACGCATCAGGATCCGATCCGCGGCGTCGCGCGCGAAATCCTCGTAGATCAGCGCCTCCTCGAGCTGTTTGCCGAGCACCTCCACGTCCGGATTGTCGAAGTTGCGGACCAGATCGAGCGACTGGGCCGGCACCTTCTGCACGCCGTCTGGCGTGACGGCATCGTAGCTCAGCAGATAATGAAGCTCGTATGCCAAGACCCGACCGCCCGTGTCGACAGCAACCACCTGCGAGCGCCGACCCTCGGAGAGGATGCGCAGAATCAGCCGCGCCTCGCCCGCCGTTGCAGCCAGCGCCACGTCGCTGCCCGCGAGCTGGTCGACGAGGGCTTCGCGCACGGGCGAATTGCCGGCGGCCTGGATGTAGACCGGATTCAGCTCGGCCGGGATCTCGACGACACCGCGCAAACGAAAACCGCAGCCGAGCTGAGCGAGACAGATCAGACCCAGGATCAGAAGAAAGGCCGTCCGCGCCCACGGCCTGAGCCAGGGGAGCGATGCAGGCGCCGGGTCCCCGACAGCCGGGGCATGGATGGAAGTGCCGGCCTGATACTCGCGCCCGGGGTCGGGGCAAAGATCACGGGGATCGAGGGGCATCCGCATCAGTTGGCGACGATGTTGACGAGCTTGTTGGGAACCACGATGACCTTGCGCACGGTGGACTCGCCGATGAAGCGATGCGCGTTCTCGCTCGACAGCGCGGCGGCCTCGATGGTCGCACGATCGGCGTCCGCAGGAACCTTCACGCTGTCGCGCAGCTTCCCGTTGACCTGAACCACATACTCGATCGTGGACTGCACCAGGGCCGCGGCGTCGACCTCGGGCCAAGTCGAGCCCAGGATGTCTTCGCCGAACCCCAGCTCGCGCCACAGATGATGGGTGATGTGGGGCGCGATCGGTGCGAGAAGACGCAGCACGATCGCCAGACCCTCGCGCAAAACGGTGCCGCGTGCCGGTGATTCCGGGTCGAGCTTGTAGAGCACGTTGACCAGGGTCATACAGCCGGAGACGACGGTATTGAACTGCTGACGCTCGTAGTCGAAGCGCGCCTTTTTGAGCACGCCGTGGATCTCGCGCCTGACCTCGCCGGTCGCCTCGTCGAGATCGATCCCGGCCGGATCGCCTGCGCCGCGGATGGTCTCCGCTTCGGTCGTCGCCAGCCACCACAGGCGCTTGAGGAAACGGAAGGCGCCCTCGACACCCTCGTCGTTCCATTCGAGCGACTGCTCGGGCGGCGAGGTAAACATGGTGTAGAGCCGGACGGTATCCGCACCGTAGCGCTCGGTCAGGACCTGCGGGTCGACGCCGTTGTTCTTGGATTTCGACATCTTCTCGATGCCGCCGAAGGTCACCGGCAGCCCGTCGGCCGCGAGCCAGGCACGCACCAGCCGGCCCTTCTCGTCGCGCTCGGTCTCGACCTCGGCCGGGTTGATCCATTGCTTGCGCCCGTCGGCGTCCTCGCGATACCAGGTCTCGGCGACCACCATCCCTTGCGTCAAGAGCCTGGCGAAGGGCTCGTCGCAGTCGATGAGACCCTCGTCGCGCATCAGCTTGTGGAAGAAGCGCGCGTAGAGCAGATGTAGGATGGCGTGTTCGATCCCGCCGACATACTGATCGACCGGGAGCCAATAGCGCGCACGCTCGTCGAGCATGGCCGTCTCGCAATCCGACGAGCAGTAGCGGGCGTAGTACCAGCTCGATTCGACGAAGGTATCGAAGGTGTCGGTCTCGCGGGTCTCGCCGCCGGGAAGGTCCGAGAAGGCCGGCATCTTCTTGAGCGGCGAGCCCGAACCGTCAACGACGACGTTCTCGGGCAGGCGCACCGGCAGGTCGGTCTCGGGGCGCAGACTGCCGTCGGGACGGTTCACCACCGGGATGGGGCAGCCCCAGTAGCGTTGGCGCGAAACACCCCAGTCGCGCAGCCTGAAGTTCACGCGCTTGCGGCCCCTGTCGTGCTCCGTCAGCCAGGCCGCGATGGACTCGAACGCCTCGGTACTGGTCAAGGTCGAGAAAGGGCCGGAGTTGATGAGAACGCCTTTTTGCTCGAAACGCGCGTCCCAGTGCGACCAGTCCAGAGGGACTCGGGACGCGTCTCCGAGCACCGCAACGACCGGGCGGCTTTCCGCGGGTGTGCCGTCAGCAGACGTGACCTCCAGCGCGAGATCTTTCCAATCCTCGGGGACGATCACCGGACGGATCGGGATGCCGTATTTGTGCGCGAAATGGAAGTCGCGCTCATCATGCGCCGGGACCGCCATCACCGCACCCGTTCCGTAACCCATCAACACGAAATTCGCGGCGAAGATCGGCACCGCCTCCCCGGTGACCGGATGCAGTGCGTTCAGGCCGAGCGGATGGCCCTTCTTCTCCATCGTCTCGATCTCGGCCTCGGAGGTCCCGCCCTTGCGGCACTCCTCGATGAAGGCCGCGAGCGCCGGCCGATCCTCGGCTGCACGTCGCGCGAGCGGATGCTCGGCGGCGACGGCGACATAGGTCACGCCCATGAGCGTATCCGGACGGGTCGTGTAGATCTCCAGCGTCTCGTCCGAGCCCTCGATGCCGAAGCGCATCTCGACACCCTCGGAGCGCCCGATCCAATTGCGCTGCATGGTGCGGACCTGCTCCGGCCAGCCGTCCAGGCCGTCGAGTGCATCCAGCAGCTCCTGCGCGTAGTCGGTGATCCGCACGAACCACTGCTGGATCTCGCGCTTCTCTACCGGCGCGCCCGAGCGCCATCCCTTGCCGTCGATAACCTGCTCGTTGGCGAGCACCGTCTGGTCGATCGGATCCCAGTTGACCGTCGCCTGCGAGCGATAGACCAGCCCCTTCTCCATGAGACGCGTGAAAAGCCACTGCTCCCAGCGGTAATAATCCGGATTGCAGGTCGCAAGCTCCCGATCCCAGTCGTACCCGAAACCGAGTTGCTTGAGCTGGGTACGCATGTAGTCGATGTTCGACTTGGTCCATTCCGAGGGCGGGATGCCCTTCTGGATGGCCGCGTTCTCGGCCGGGAGACCGAAGGCGTCCCACCCCATCGGCTGGAGCACGTTCTTTCCGAGCATGCGCTGATGGCGTGCGATCACGTCGCCGATGGTGTAATTGCGCACATGCCCCATGTGCAGCCGCCCCGAGGGATAGGGGAACATCGAGAGGCAGTAGAATTTCTCGCGCGAGCGGTCCTCGACGGTCTTGAAGGACTGGTTGTCTTCCCAATAGCGCTGGGCCGCGGCCTCGACGGCCTGCGGGTCGTAATCGGTCTGCATGGGTGTTCGGTCTTCCGGCAAGGGGGTGACGGCGATGGGCGTTAGGATACCGCAGCGGACGGATCCGCGGCGACTTGGACACAAACGGGGCACATCGGGCATAACGAGCAGCGATCGGTCGGTGCAAGCGGTCCTTGCGAAATCGCGGCCATACTGCACACTTTAGACATCGGCGTCTCGACGCCTTTGCGTGAAACGCGTGAGGTGCTGTCGCAGCGGCAAGCGCTGCCCCGCGCCCTACCCACCGGAGAGGATGATGAACAAAGACGACAAAGGCTCGACGACGGACAAACTGGTGGATGCCTACGAGCGGATGCTCAAGGAAACCCACGAGACGATCGAAAAGACCCGGGAAGAATCGGCACCCAAGTTCCGCGAGATACTGGAGAAGGCGCGCGACAACATGGTCGAGCTTGGCGAGTTGACCCGGGAAGAGGCCGATAAGGTCTCCGACTACATCAAACGCGACATCGAGGACGCGGCCAACTATATCGCCGAGACCGGCCAAGACATCCGCGATTGGTGGCGCTTCGACCTAGAGCTGATCGAGCAGCGCATGATGGACGCCTTTTCCAAGGTTGCGGACCAGACCAGCCTGCAACTGGCCCAATGGGCCGAGGTTGCACGCCAGATGAGCCTCTATCAGGCCGGCGAGGTCACCGGCCCCGGCACCCTGGTCTGCGACCGCTGCGGGGCCGAGACCCATTTCGTCAAGGCCGGACGCATCCCGCCTTGTGCAGACTGCGGCGGCCTGAGCTTCCGCCGCCGCGGCGACGAGCCTCGCGACAAGGGTAAGGGTTGAGGATCGTCAGCACTCGTGACATCCGCTCCGCGGTGTCACGCATGCCCCGTGGCGCTCCGCGCCACGTGCCGCGCCATCGCCGACATGACGAACGAGACCCCGCCCCGCGAGCGACCTGATCAGCTCGTCGCCCCGCAGTTGCATCACAGACCCCGCGCCGACTAGCATCGAGATGCTTGTACGACAACACCAAGAACGGGCACTTTCCGCGCCCGCACGAAACACCAGACGAGGACACCATCATGATTCGCCGCATCGCACTCACTCTCCCGGCACTCGCCCTAACCTTCTCAGCCGGCGCACAGGCCGCAACCTTCATGGACGCCGATTGGGCGGCCTCCGCCTGTCAAGCCTGGAACGGGGCCGGCGCGCTCACCGCCGGTCTGGCGGGCGATAACTGGGCGGCAAACAACGCCGGTCGTGGATACAAGGTCATCCAGCTCTACCGCACTAAGTGCGGCGAGGGCAGCCGTGTCGAGCTGCAGATCAGTGACAAGGACGGCAAGGCCATGTGCACCTACGGCGGCGCGGTGAAGACCACGACGCTCGACCCGAGCGTCGATTACCTCATGAACGCAACCGACGAGGACTGGGTCTGCATGGGCGAAGGCAGCTTGGGCTGCGGCGCGATGGGCGCGATGGCGACCGGCAAGCTCAAGTTTAAAGGACCCAAGATGGAAGCCATGGGCGTCATGGGTCCGTTCGACACCTTCCTGCAGCTGACCGGCAAGGTTCCGGGTGATAAGAGCGCTTGCCCATAGGTCGAGGCGTTATGGTCGGAGCGATGGAAATCGCCCATACGGACCCGGAACGACCCAACGGTTACGCATAGGCCGTAGGTGCGAATAAGTTCGCACCGACACAAGTCATTCCTCTCCCTGGAATCAGCTTAAACCGCGCCGACTCCGACAGTTGCCGGAGCCAGCGCGGCCAAGCCCATCCAACAAAAAACGCATACCCCACCGGGCGCGGTTTAAGTCCGCGACCGCGATGGCTGGAAATCCGACCGAACCGCGCTTATAGTCCCGTTTCGCGTCAAGTCCCGCGGGAGAGTCCGGCCTCGGCCGGCGCCGAAGGCGCAACACTGCCCGGAATCGCTCAGGCAAAAGGACCGCGGGAATAACGACCGACTCTGGAGAGCGGTCCGGACTGTCTCGGCAGTCGGGACCCACCGAAGGGGCAGCAGCGAACGAACCGTTCGGTCGTCTGCAAACTCTCAGGTCTAGGACAGAGGGGCGGTGTCGAGGATCCGGGTGGATCCCGAAGGCTCGTGCCTGCACGGGTCCGAAACGCGACGCGCGCCTGATCCGTCGTCCCCACATCCGGGGCCGCGCCCTCGAGCGCACTCGCATCCCGGCCCGACGTCCCGTACCGGACGACAGTTTTCGCACGCGACCGACTCGCATCACCCGCGTCCTTCGCCCTTTATCACCGAGCGCATCTGCGCCGGGTACAGATCCAGGTCGACGCCTCGCGAGCGGTGGCGACTCAACGGGCTAGCCCGCAGGGTAAGCCCTCTGAGCGAACGGAGAGTCGGATGGGATTGCGCACCCCCTTATATTCGGAGCATGAGCGTCTCGGCGCCCGGATCGTCCCCTTCGGCGGCTGGGACATGCCGCTGCACTACGGATCTCAGATCGAAGAGCATCATGCGGTGCGCCGCGCCGCCGGGATGTTCGACGTCTCCCACATGCGCCCGGTCGACATCGAGGGTCCGGATGCCCTGCCCTTCCTGAGACATCTGCTCGCCAACGATGCCGCCAAACTCACCGCGCCGGGCAAGGCGCTCTACGCCTGCATGCTCAACCCGCAAGGCGGCGTCATCGACGACCTCATCCTCTACTTTCGCGGACCCGAGCGGTATCGCGCCGTGGTCAACGCGGGCACCGCCGAGAAGGACATCGCCTGGATGCAGTCACAGGCCGAGGGCCGTCAGGTCGAGATCCGAAGCCGCGACGACCTCGCCATGATCGCCGTCCAGGGTCCGGATGCGCGTGCCCGCGCCGAGCCGTTGTTGCCCGAAGGTCTGCGCGCGTCGGCGATGCAGGTCGGGCCCTTCTTCGCCGCCGAAGACACGCACTGGTTTGTCGGGCGTACGGGCTACACAGGAGAGGACGGCTTCGAGATCATGCTTCCGAGTGAGGATGCGGCAACGCTCTGGCGCGCGCTCGTCGCGGCGGATGTGCGCCCCTGCGGTCTCGGGGCTCGGGACACGCTGCGCCTGGAGGCCGGCATGAACCTCTACGGCCAGGACATGGACGAGACGGTCGGCCCGCTCGATGCCGGGTTGGGGTGGACCATTGCCTGGCAGCCGGAGGAGCGCGACTTCATCGGTCGCGAGGCACTGGCCGCTCGACGCGATCATCCGGACCGACGCGACTTCGTCGGCCTCCTCTTGACCGGGCGCGGCGTCTTGCGCTCGCACCAGAACGTCCTCGCGCAGGGCCGCCCAGTCGGCGAGGTCACCTCGGGCGGCTTCTCGCCGACCCTGGAGCGCTCGATCGCGTTCGCGCGGGTCGCGCCCGGCACACCCGCAGACTGCGCGGTCGACATCCGCGGCAAGCCGGTGAGCGCGCGCATCGTCAAACCGCCGTTCGTGCGCAACGGCCGGATCCTTGTCGACCTCTGACCCATGTCGTCAGGTCGAAACCACGTCCAGAGCGGAATGCGTCGTTTGCATGTTGTGTCGGGCTCGGGGACTTTATCCGACCTTTTTTGAAATGCGCTTTAGAATTCAATATTTTTTGAGACTTTAAACCATGCTGGCTCCGACAGTCGTCGGAGCCGGCGCGGCGAAACCAGTCCAACAAAGTGCGCATCCTGCACCGGGCGCGGTTTAAATCGCAAAGGCGCGAAGAGCGCAAAGACAACCCGTCGATTGATCGGAGAGAACCATGAGCGACGTCCCTGCTGACCTGCGATACACCAAGAGCCACGAGTGGATCAGAGACAACGGTGACGGCACCGTCACCGTCGGCATCACCGATCACGCCCAAGAGGCGCTCGGCGACATCGTCTTCGTCGAAATCCCGGATCAAGGGCGCGACGTCGACGCCGAGGAGGCCTGCGCCGTGGTCGAGTCGGTCAAGGCCGCCTCCGATATCTATGCGCCACTCGCCGGCGAGGTCATCGAATCCAACGACCTTCTGAACGACAGCCCGGAGTCGATCAACAACAGCCCCTACGACGAAGGCTGGATCTTCCGCCTCGCCCCGAACGACATGACAGCGCTCTCGGGGCTCCTGGATGCGGCCGCCTATCAGCAGGTCGTCGAGGACGAGACCTAAACCGCGTCCGCTGCAAGGCTTGTGAATGAGTAGGCGGCCGATCCGATACTCGACAACGCATGCCGCACCAGACGCGGTTCAGCCGGGACCCTAAGCTATGCCCTTCGTACCCCACACCCACGACGACATCGCCGCGATGCTCGACACCGTCGGCGTCGCCTCCATCGATGATCTGTTCGACGAGATCCCGGCCGAGCTTCAGATGGGGGAGCTGGCGGCCATCCCCACCGGCTTGTCCGAGATGGACGTCGCGCGGCTGATGCAGTCCCGCGCACGCGCCGACGGCCAGCCGCTCTGCTTCATCGGCGCCGGCGCCTACGATCATCACATCCCGGCCGCCGTCTGGCAGATCGCGACCCGCGGGGAGTTCTACAGCGCCTACACGCCCTATCAGGCGGAGGCCAGCCAGGGCACCCTGCAGCTGCTCTACGAGTTCCAGTCCATGATGGTTGCGTTGACCGGACTGGACGTCTCCAATGCATCGCTCTACGACGGCGCATCGGGCCTGGCCGAAGCGGTCCTGATGGCCGTGCGCGCGAACCGCAAGGTCAAGTCAGAGAAGGTCCTCGTGCCGCGATCCCTGCATCCGGCCTATCGGCGCACCCTGCGCAGCATCGTCTCGCCCCAGGGGATCGAGCTGGTCGAGGTGCCGTTCGACCCCCGCGGCGGACACACCGCGATCGCCGCCCTGGACGCGCTTGCGGAGCAAGGCCCCTACGCCGCGCTCGTGGTCAATCAGCCCAATTTTTTCGGTGTGCTCGAAGACGTCGACGCGCTCACCGACTGGGCGCATGCCCGAAACGCCCTGGTCATCGGGGTTGTCAACCCGGTCGCGCTCGCCCTGCTCTCCCCGCCCGGCGACTGGGGCAGCACCGGCGCCGATATCGCCTGCGGCGAGGCGCAGCCCTTGGGCATGCCGCTCGCCTCCGGAGGACCCTATGCCGGGTTCCTCTGCTGTCGTCAGGAATTCGTCCGCCAACTGCCCGGACGCATCGTCGGCCGCACCCTCGATCTCGACGGTAAGCCGGGCTTCACCCTGACCCTGCAAGCCCGCGAGCAACACATCCGGCGCAACAAGGCGACCTCGAACATCTGCACCAATCAAGGCTTGCTGGTCACCGCCGCGACCATCCACATGACCCTCCTGGGCGCCGAGGGGCTGGAGCGTGTCGCCGCCGCCTGTCACGCCAATACCCGACGCCTGACGCAACTGCTGTGCGAGGTGCCGGGCGTGGAGCCTCTGTTCGACCGTGCGGTCTTTCACGAGCAGGTGCTGCGGCTGCCCGTACCCGCCGCGGACGTCCTTCGCTCGCTGGCTGCACACGACATCCTGGGCGGATTCGATCTCGGCGCGGACTATCCGGAGCTCGATCCCGCGGTCCTGGTTTGCGCAACCGAGATGAGAACGGAGGATGAGATGCAATCCTACGCGAGCGAGCTCGGGCGTATCATCGCCACCGGAACGCAGGCACCCCGGCCGGTGGCACCCGCCCCCTAGCGGCGCTTGCGTTAGCACTCTCCGCTGGACCGAGGGCGAAAAGGGCGAACAGGCCCACCGCGCAGGCCTCGGGAGGTCGGGCAGCGACAGCTCGATCGACAGACGCGGACGCAACATCCAACCACCAACGATGGGGATAGGCTCATGGCTCAAACAGCACTGCAAGGCAATCCAGTCAACCTCTCCGGTGATCTGCCCGCCGTCGGCAGCACCGCACCCGACTTCAAGCTGGTCGACAAGGACCTCGGCGACAAGACGTTGGCCGATTTCGCCGGCAAGAAGAAGCTCCTCAACATCGTGCCCAGCCTGGACACGCCGGTCTGTGCGACCTCCACCAAGCACTTCAACACCT